>JAKADI010000467.1 GCA_021820675.1 Bacillota bacterium
GAAGTTCTTTTTCCGATACGACGGGCCCTTCCGTAACCGGTCTGGTAATATCCACAGGGCCTGTTACAACCGCTTCGACATAAGGTTTAGTTCCATGAATCACACGGACGCGACCCAAAACCGCGTGCCCACCGACAATAGGGGTGGTGCGAAAGTTCTGAAATCCCCACGACATTAAAGCTGCCGCATCTTGTAAGCGCGCTTTGGCCGTCGGAGCGCCTAAAATCGCGACAATCATCCGCGTTTTATCGCGCTGTGCCGTTGCGACCATGCAGTATCCGGACTCCATTGTAAACCCGGTTTTTAAACCGTCACTTCCGGGATAAGTCCGGAGTAAACGGTTATTATTAACCAGCCACAACGTTCCTCCCTTGCCATTACGAATAGTACGGTCCTCCCACATTGACGTATAATGAAGAAGCAATGGCATTTTGACGGCTTGTTGGCCTAATAGCGCCAGATCATGGGCCGTGGTGTAATGGCCTGCCGCAGGTAATCCGTGTGGATTGACAAAGTGCGTGTGCGACATACCGAGCCGCTTTGCGGTTTGATTCATCTTTTGGACAAAGGCCGGTTCGGATCCGGAAAGAAAGGTTCCCAGCGCATACGCCGCATCATTAGCCGAACCGACGGCGATGGCCTTTAACATTTGGTCAACACTAAGCCGTTCACCCGGTTCCAGCCAAATTTGCGAACCCCGGATATGGTAGGCCGTTTCGTCTACGGGCACCATATCGCTGAGACTAATTTTATGCTGATCAATCGCTCTCACGCACAAATATAACGTCATCAATTTGGTGACACTTGCCATGGGCAGTTCCTCATGCGCGCTTCTGGCATAAAGAACCTGGCCCGAATTTGCATCAATCAGTTCAACGGCTTTAGCCTGAACAGGCGGTGGCTGCGAAATATTCTGGGCCCGGAGTGCCGGGGTCCACAGAAAATTTGCGACGAGAGCCAGACCCATAAACCGACGAAGACGTTTGACGCCTTCCAGAATCCCCATTTTTGCATCCTCCCCACAACGTTCTCGTGGAGCATAGTATGAAGCAAAAAGGAGGGACTCATGCGCTATCCAAACGGTCCTATGCCCGTGGATGGGTTTGATCATAGATGGGTCGCAATCGCTGTTGATTCACGTGAGTATAGATTTGTGTGGTCGAAATGTCTTGATGGCCCAGCATCTCTTGGACCGCACGCAAATCCGCACCATTTTCCAGAAGATGGGTCGCAAATGAATGTCGAATCATGTGTGGTGTAATGTCTTGCGTAATATGGGCCTTGGACGCATGCTTTTTGAGCAGTTTCCAAAACCCTTGTCGTGACAATCCTCTGCCTTGCCGATTTAGAAATAGTAGCGATTCCCGGGAATTTTTGGCTAATTGTGGTCGAACCTGGTCCACGTACCGCATGAGCCACTGGGCGGCCATTCGGCCCAGTGGTACATATCGTTCCTTGGCGCCTTTACCCACACACCGCACTTTCGGAGGATCCAGCCACCAATCGTTCATGGTGAGATGGCATAATTCGCTAACGCGTAGCCCTGTCGCATATAAGAGTTCCAGCATCGCACGATCACGAATCCCCATTGGCGTCTTGAGGTCGGGGGATTCAAGCAACCTCGTCACCTCATCAACGCTTAAGACGTGAGGCAATGGGCGATTTTGCTTGGGCCCCCGCAAGAGTTCTGTCGGGTCGTCCAAGCGTATTTGGTCACTAACGAGAAATCGGTAATAAGCCTTAAGAGCTGCAAGTCGTCTCGCTTGCGTAGCCGGTGCCTTGTCGTGTTGTCGCAAATATTGCAAGTAGCGAATGACACTATCGTCATCTTCATCAATCCCCTGAGTTTGCACAAAAGTCATGAAATCGGATAAATCACGTTGATAAGATTCGACGGTATTGCTGGAGAGATTGCGTTCAAATCGTAAATAGTCAAAAAACTCTCTGATCCGCTGTGTCAACGTCTTTCGCCTCGTTGTGAAGTAAATTAGATCAGATATTCGACAAGATCACAACAATTCCTGCTGTCTTGATGCCCCGTAAACAAACTTCAGGACTTATTTGCCCGACGAAAATAGAAACCAGCTGTGAAGCTGGTTTCCCGAAATCTGGTTTTGTTTGTACGGCGGTAAGAAAAAGCCTACGATAAAATTTCTTCCGGGGCCACATAAGTCTTTTGATGGGCTTCAGCCACTGCTTTAAAAGTGATGGCTCCTTGATAGACATTTAATCCTCTCCCCAAGGACGGATCGTGCCGCATCGCATCAATGGCCCCATACCGAGCAAGAAGCCGAGCATAACGCAAGGTGACATTGGTAAGCGCCAGGGTCGAAGTCCTTGCCACAGCTCCCGGCATATTGGCCACCGCATAATGGACGACCCCATGCTTAACATACGTTGGATGGCTATGGGTGGTGACATGGTCAATGGTTTCGATCGATCCGCCCTGGTCAATCGCGACATCCACAATCACTGAGCCCGGCTGCATGGTTGCGACCATGGATTCACTCACCAAATGCGGCGCGCGAGCACCAGGGATGAGTACGGCACCAACAACTAAATCGGATCTTTTGACGGCTTCCGCAATGTTATATTCATTAGACATTAGAGTTCTGACATGACCGTGGAACATATCATCCAACTGCCGCAGACGGTCCGCGTTGATGTCTACCATGGTGACATCAGCGCCCAGGCCCAGTGCAATCCGCGCGGCGTTGGTCCCCACAATACCACCGCCAATGACCAGAACAGAACCAGGAAGCACTCCGGGAACTCCTCCTAAGAGAATTCCACGGCCGCCTTGTGGTTTTTCCAGAAAATGCGCGCCAATCTGGGTCGCCATCCGCCCCGCCACTTCGCTCATGGGCGTAAGCAGGGGCAGTGTTCCATCAGCCAATTGCACCGTCTCATACGCAATGGCCACA
>JAKADI010000468.1 GCA_021820675.1 Bacillota bacterium
ATGCACCGCTAAAGCTGTATTAAGGCCCCCCAGTCCCATGGGCCCCAGCCCGCTAGCGTTAATTGCCTCCAATAGTTCTTTTTCCAATAAGGCGATTTCGGAACTGGGGTTGGATTGACCGCAAGGACGGATTATTGCTTTTTTAGCCAATAACATGCAAAGGTCTGAACTGCCGCCGATTCCTACGCCAACAATAACAGGAGGACATGGATTGCCCCCGGAGCCTACGACACTGTCTAACACAAACCTCTTAATTCCATTGACTCCGTCGGCTGGTAACAACATGCGAAAATAAGTCATGTTCTCGGATCCTGACCCTTTTGGCACAATTACTACCTGTACATCATCACGGTCTGCTACAAAGTCCCAATGAATCACCGGAACACGATATCCTGTGTTGTTTTGGTTGTTGGTCCGTGTAATAGGGGAGACCACACTGGACCGCAACGGATGCGATATCGTGGCTTGAGCCGTACCACGCCGAATAGCACGCTCGAGTTGAACAGGATTTACGCCGCTATGTTCACCAACCTCAATGAAATATACTGGCAAGCCTGTATCCTGGCATATCAACAAATTTTGCTGATCTGCGACTGCGATGTTCGTTGTGATGGTACTTAAAACAGTGCGTCCCATTGTTTCGGTTTCTCGGCGTTCAGCTGTACTCAGAGCATCACGCACATCGGGTGGCATGTCCTTAAGGGCTTTTACATATAGTTGGGCGACAGCATCGGTGACGGTATTATATTTATCAATGGACCACGTGTTGTTGACCATTTGCCTTGACCTCCTTGAGTCCTGCTGGAGTTTCTCGTGTAAACGTCACATCTTTAGCATAGATAATCATCGTTCCGTCTTCTCCGCGCTGAAGATAAATGTTTTTCAACCAATTTTGGTTATCTTCATTAGGATAGTCGTCGCGATAGTGACTGCCCCTACTTTCCGTACGCATAAGTGCACATTCCGTAACCATCTGTGAAACCAGCACTAAGCTTTCTAGATTCAAGGCATCAGCCCATCGCAAATTGTATTGCAAACTCCCACGGGCACTGACTCCTTCAAGTTGTTCGGTTAAAGACGATAATCTTCGGCGGCACTGCAACATATCACTAGCACGGCGCACTAAACCGCACTGCTCCCACATTAAAGCTCTTAGTTCAATTAATAAGTGGGCTGGATTTTCTGTTCTATTAACCTCCCAAAATCTTGAGTAGTGTAAAGCGCGGGATTCCCAGTCTTTGTTAGATAAGACCGTTAATGCGAAGGATTTTGCCTCACGCCCTATAGCATCACCCACGCGGCGACCGTAAATGGTAGATTCCGCAACGCCATTGCCGCCTAAGCGATTTGCCCCATGAACGCCGCCCGCATCTTCTCCTGCTACAAAGAGGCCCTCCAAACTCGAGTGCCCATCTTTGTCTATAGCCACACCGCCCATATGAAAGTGTGCGGTAGGCGATACTTCGACGGGCTTGGTTGCCAGATCATAGCCAACATCTTTAACTCGCTGAACCATGCCAGGAAAAGTTTTACGAACAAAGTCTGCTCCTAAATGACTGACATCAATAAAGACACCTCCTTGCGGCCCGCCTCGTCCGGCCATAATCTCCATATATCCTGCGCGCGCCACAACATCTCGTGTTGCGCGCTCCATATGCTCGGGGTCGTACTTCGTCATATAGCGTTCTCCTTCTGAATTAAAAAGGCGCCCCCCCGCTCCGCGCAAGCCTTCCTCTAGCACACTGCCGGTTACCCGCCCCGCACCTGCAAGCAGCCCCGTAGGATGAAATTGAACCATCTCCATATCGCGCATTAATGCCCCAGCATTGTACGCTAATGCGAGACCATCTTCAGATTTTTCTAGAGAAGGTGCGGCAATTTTGTACATAGTCGGTCCGCCGCCGGTAGCCAATAAAGTTACGCGTGCTGAAAAGCCAAGAAATGTTCCTTGACGAATATTGAGAATCAAAGCTCCGGTTACTCGCGCGCCATCTCCAACTAATTCCACAGCCCGATGCTCTTCTAAGAAGGTAATATGACGAGCTAGCACTTGGTCTCGTAGACGTTCCATAATTTCGATACCAGTTAAATCGCCACGATGCACGGTACGATCAAAACTTTGACCCGCGAATGCTTTTTGATGAATGGTGCCGTCTGCCCTGCGATCAAAGAAACAGCCCACTTTTGTTTCCAATTCATGAATTGTTGCAGGTGCATCATTCGCTAAAGCCCACGCGAGCTCTTGGTCATTAATATAATGTCCTCCTTTCAGAGTATCAGAAAAATGGCGCTCAACAGAATCAGCCGGATCTAGCACTACATTAAACCCACCTTGCACCATCCTTGTACACCCGCTCTTCCCCATTAAACCTTTGGTTACTACAACGATTTTCAGGCTGGGATCTGTATCGTAAGCATGGATCGCTGCGAAGAGCCCCGCACCTCCGCTGCCAAGAATTAATACATCCGCTGACTCGGTTCGCATCACTCTACCTCCATTTTGATGGCTTGCATTTTAGGAGTGAAACGATGTGTGTGTCGAAATACACTGCGGCGCATAAGTATTCTCTTAAGATTGACGATGCCACGTGTGGGCGCAATATTTTTTGGGCAAACCTCTACGCAACTCATTTGGGTATGGCATTGCCATACCCCTACACGCAATTTGCCTACAATGGACAACCGCTGATCTGTACGGTTGTCCCGTACGTCAGCAACCAAATTATATGCTCGGTTCAATGCCGCTGGTCCCAAAAAGTCTGGGACCATCCCTACAACATCACAGGCTGATAGGCATAAACCGCAACTAATACATTCTAGGCCAAGATCTATGTCTTTCCGAATACCACTGTGTGGAGACGCAATAATAGGCTCAGTAACGTCACCCCGGGGGCTCAAATATGGTTCGA
>JAKADI010000006.1:0-10205 GCA_021820675.1 Bacillota bacterium
ATATGGTGTTAAGAGGATTTCCTAATTTAACACAATTGCCTTCCGGAAGCCGTATCCTATTTTCGAGCGGGGCCGGGGTGCTTTGCGAAGGCGAGAATTTGCCTTGTAAGCAGCCGGGAAGGGTGATTCAAGGCATGTATCCTGGTCATCCCACGCTGACGGCACGGTTTGTGCCTGCAGCCCAGGGACGGCGCGGAATTATCGGTGTTGTCGAACAGACCGGAAGGGTCAAAACGGGGGATTGGGCCCGTATAGTCGTATACAGGCCACCGCAAGTTAAAAAGTAAACCAATGCGGAGGTGGCTATTGTTGCCATAGAGCCACAGCCCTAAGAGCAGACGGCTATAATCTGCGTAGTTTAATTTATGGACTGTTGATAAGACCCGGACCAAATAAAGGACTTCCTGAGGTGTCCCTGGACCTCGGTCAACCAAGGGATCGACGTTACCCCGTAACGTGTTCACGATATCTGTGAGGGTGAAGGGCGGATGATGGTTTTCTTTCATGGAAACGCAAGGGCGGCGTACGGGAATTTGAGGAGTGGCGCGTGGGGGTTTCGTCTTCCTAGCCTGCGCGGATCTTTGAACGACCAGGATTTAGGGCCCGCGTCTACCCAAGCGTATGGCGCAGGCTCTGATTACGTGCCATGGTTGCGATTGGTGCTAGGCAGGATTCCCACAGGAATGGAGGGTTCGTGGCTTTGATATTTTTTGAGTATTCTTACGGTTCCTTGATACCTGTGCGCCACAATAGTAGGATAGGTATGGGTGGCCCTTATTCTTCAAGCGGTTACCCGAATTGACCGCGCCATCGGGATAGTAGCGATCCGTATAACCGTTCTGCAGGTGTTGGATGTACAGTGGGAGGTCTAAACATCGTGAAAATAGCAGATTTCCCGAAGGTCGTCTCGATCGCGGTGGTGTTGACAATTTCTGTAGCGGTTGCAGGGTGCACGTGGTAGCCCTATAGCAACAAAAAGACAATGAGGCGATGCCTGAGCCCCGATGACAACATCTGCGCTATATGGAAAATTCATCTCGATGGGAGCAATCAGAGGTGAACTGCTCTGGCGACTGCTAGATAACTTTTGTGGAACCTTTCCGTCGAGATGTCCTCTCATGCCCACTGTCTGCAACGTCCCATCATGAAGTGGCCGTCATAGTGGTGCCATTGCTGTTCCGCCGCACTTGGTCTTCGATCTTCGACCAGTTTACGCCACCGGTGCCACGACTGTTGCAGTTGTCACCCAGGACCCCGGGCCCTGAGCGGTTATAATCCTGCACTGATTGAGCTTCCATTTGAAAAAATGACAGTGTACCTTTAAATATTGCCCAACTGCTTGTCGCGGTTAATCAGGGCTTGGAGGTCGACCGTTCCGTTTTGCACAAAAATTACCGCGCTCTGAATTGCTTCCTTCAATGTGTCTCAATGTGTCTGGATTCAGCGCCAGAATTTCTTGATGACATTGGGCTTGATGTGAGTTGACCCAATTAGGATTGAGTGCCGTGACCCCGGTCAGAGTGGGAATTTGCTTATGGTTTTGATTCATTGTGTCGATTTTCGCCTGAAGCTGGGCGAACTGAAAAATAAAAAAGGCTATTTGCAAAAGATGGTTGAAAGAGCAACGTTCAGATCGAAGGGAGTGGGGTCCGATTTGTGCAATATAGGGTAGAACTCTCTTGGAAGCATGGGCACCGTATTGTGCAAAACATGGTTGAAAATGTTACTGTGATTCCATTCCCGGTTCTACGACAACGCGCGGATCTTGCTGAACTCCCTCATAGAACCTAGCGCGGCGCAAACCTTTCCGGGATTGCGAGCGTTATTGTGTAGAGAACGAATCATAGAGGGAGAGATACCTGTGAAGATTGGCCAGCTCTTGATGGTGACCTCGGCATTGGCCGCCCTCATCGGGTTGTCCGGCTGTGGTACGCGAGCGTCCGATCCTCCGCCGCAGTTGGTTCAACCGTCTCTCAACCCCGCGGCGATCAGGACGGCCTTTCGACGAGCCCACCTCACTTCCGGCATGCAGTTGGGATACCGAAATCGCCTCTACAAGTTAGTGCGGCCCGTCTCGTCCGCGGCGGTAGGCGACAAACTGGGCACCGTCCTCTACCACGGGACCATTGGTCAGGGCTTTACGCTGTATTCGGAAAAGGGCACGGCGGTAAGTAGCGCGGTAATATTTCAGGCTGAGACAAGGCAGTACTTTGAGGGTATTGCGGTGAAAGGCCAGCCTTAGGCCCACCGTGACTGGCAACCGGGTGGTCGCGGAAGATGGCGCCGACGCAGAACCTATTTTAGCCATGTGGCACACCGGGGGACTAGCTCGCGTCCGAGACCGCCGACCAGCGATCGAATGCTCGGCGCCGCGTCGGCCACCACGAAGAGAGCGTCGTTTCTTGGCTACCCCTAATGCAGTGCTGTTAATCTTACTCTTACTCGGCTAAGGACGGTGTGCCCTCACCAAAAGGCTGTCGGCCATTGACTGGGAACCGATCGTGGAGCCGCCGGATAGGACCATCGGCCAAAATTGGCGCCGTTCTCGCCCACTTGGACGACAGTCGACATCCACCCAAATTCGGACAGCATGACCTCTGGGTCGTCCGTCGGGAATTGCCACGGTGCTGCCATGTCATCCATGTGCTGCATCCACTCCGCGGTGTACGGAGACGTTGCGAACGCTGTCGTCACAAAGTCAACGCCGAACCAACTTGGTGCTACGGAGCTCAGTGACGACCTCAATGAGCCGACGGACATGGGAGGCAGGCAGATAGGCGAGGCACCCTTCGGCGATCCACACGGTCCCCGTTTGGTGATCAAATCCCGCTTGGAGGAGCGGACCCCCAATATCTTCCATTAGGTCCGCAGCCACAGGGCGTCGGTCGACTGACAACATCACGTCCGATAGCCGTGCCTGCTTGTAGGCCAGCACGGCACCTTGATCGACCTCGTAGATGACAGTGCCCGTCGGCCATGCCATGCGATAGGCGCGGGTGTCCAGCCCGGCCCCCAACAAGACCACTTGTTGTTCCTGGCGGATGGCGGTCTCTTGGAGGAAATTGTCAAAGAAGCGTGTGCGGATGGCAAATACCGTCATTTCGGAACCGGTTTGAAGGCCCTCCGTCAGAAGCCTTTCGCCTTCTGCGCCGACAAGCCGTTCCGCATAGGGATCCAAAAACAGGCGGTCCGCACGATACGTTTCGTGGGCCCGTGCGGCTGCTGCCCACAGGGCCGTTCGATTTACGGAATTCACTCCAGTCCTCATTTGAGCCATTATCATTGCCGGTCCTATTCTCGTAACGGTCAACTTGCGCACAAACCGCTCACAGGCAAAGGCCGCGCTTAGAGAATATTTCACAATGGATTGTTGGTTGGGTCTATATGGCCCGTTTACGGTAGACTCCCCAATTTATCGTGCTATCCAACTAGTTCATGCGGTCATCAACTTCGTCGGAACCCGCACAGTAGGATTTGTTTAAGCCATGCGAGCGGTACGCAGACGCCAATTTCCCGTCCTATCTTCAAAACTTCCAACCAGCGGTCAATGGCACACCGTCACGTACGGACTATATATTTCAACCGAGTCCTAACCTGCCAACGAGCGTGGTTTGGTCTAACAACGGGATAATTCCAACCTCAGATTGCACATAGCCATAAAAAAATAAAGAAATAAAAAATAAAGTTGGTGATTCCAAGACATCGCAAGTTAGGGTATAATAATTTTTTGGCAATTTCTGAAATCTTGATAGGGGCTGTGCGAAAATCTTTAGCTTGCTGCCGACTTTGGTGTAAGATACTCGCAGTACGGCGCAGGAGGGATCGGAACGCAAGCGCAACAATGGCAATTAACGGCATATGCAAAAGTTAATTTAGGATTGTGGGTGGGACCCCGGGATGGGCGAGGCTATCATCCGGTATCCACCCTAATGCAGACGATTGCTTTGGCGGATCCCATTTCCGTGACGGCGGCTTGGGAATATCACTTGGAGATGTCGATGCCCCAGCGGGATTTGGCTTCAGTCTCGTTGTCCGTGTCTGTGGAAGATAATTTGGTGACGAAAGCATATCGATGGGCGAAAAGACGCGTACCGGAAATTCCGGCCATCCATGTGCGGGTGATAAAGCGGATTCCCCAGGGAGCTGGGTTGGGTGGCGGTAGTGCGGATGCGGCGGCAATCTTGCGTTGGGCGCATCGGCTTTTCCCGCAAGGATTCAACCTGCGGGAGACCTCAAGCTTAGGGATGGATGTGCCGTTTTTGATAGATGGCGGTAGTGCGAAAGCGACGGGTTATGGACAAGAGCTTACACCCCTTGATCCCTTATTGGGATGGCATGTCATTGTGGCCAGTCCTCCCATCGCTCTCTCTACTGCTCAGGTATATCAGGCCTTTGACGAGATTAACCCCTCGGCCCTTCCTGCTGCGAGCGTGGAAGAGGTCGCCAGGGATTTGTCTCGGGGTCAGCTTCCCTTCTTGTTTAACGCATTGGAGCCGGCGGCCTGGAGAGTGGAACCGTCACTGCAAGCGTTCAAAGCGGAATTAACCAGGGAGACGGGGAAACCTTGGTTTCTTACAGGAAGTGGAGCTGCGTACTTTACTCTGGTTCGCGACCCTCAAGAAGCGCGAGCTGTCAAACGCAGGATCTGGGAACAACATCTTCCCTTGTCCCGGCTTGAGGTTGCCAAATTTGTGGGACCTACTTCCCCGCTGGGCCCACAAGAATTTTATCGCACGTAAAAGTTGTGGTGAAAAGTTCTGTTTATGCGGTAAGATGACTACAATTCACAAGAATGATGGTCGCGACAGACTGTGTGTCCTCCAATATCATGGACGTTGAGGTTGTGATACAAAGGCACAGCACGTGACAGACGCTATACGCAGAAAGGTTGATGGAATTCTTGAATCAACGTCCAGCGATCGTGCTGGCGGGTCAGCATAATGACGGAAAATTGCGCACGATCTCAGATAAAGAATGGGAAGCTGAAATTTTATTGCAAGGTCGCCCGATGGTGGAGTACGTCGTGGAAGCGTTACGGCGCTCTGGGCGGGTGAGTCCCATCATCGTGGTCGGGCCGCCTCACTTGGGCTTACGGGACGTGATTTGGGCAGACGTGCATGATGACATGTTAGACAATGTGCTAAGTGGATTGAAAACCGTAGACGACTCCACCGTTCTCATTGCTACTGCCGACATTCCGTTGCTGACTCCCTTTGCGGTCAACGCATTCCTCGATCAAGCGGATCCCAGATACGATGTGGTCTATCCGATAATCGAAAAATCTGTTGTGGAAGCCAAATTTCCGGAGTCACGGCGCACGTATGTCCGTCTCAAAGACGGCATTTTTACCGGAGGAAATGTATTACTGGTGCGAAAAGAGGCAGTGATCCGTAGTCAATGGACGGTAAGAGACTTGCTTAGTCACCGTAAATCCCCGATGCGCCTCGCGTCAGATATCGGACTGACCATATTAGTACGCTGGCTTTTGGGGAACTTAAGCATGACAGATGCGGAACGCCGTATGAAGAGGTTGCTTGACGTAGAAGGCAAAGCCTTACGCTTTAATTATCCTGAAGTAGGGGTCGACGTCGACAAACCCGAAGATTGGAATTTGGCGGATAAATGGCTGGGTCAAACCGATCAGACGTCGTTCCTGGTGCCATGAGAAAAATCCATGCCTGTGACGTCCTTCCGGGAAGGAGGCAATACCACGGACATTAAATCACCCAGCCGTATGCGTGATCGCTACAAACGTCTGATTGGCCTGACGGGATATTTGCTCGACCACCCCCGGTTGCAATTGAGTCTTACTGAATTGAGCGGGTTGCTGAACGTAGCCAAATCGACCCTGTCTGAAGATCTGATGTTTGTGAAAGACGTCCTCGAGAGTACCGGACGAGGAAGGGTGATGACGCAAGTCGGGGTCCAAGGGGGGGTCGTCTACCTTCCGAATTTGGACCGAATCCGCGCTCGAAGTTCCCTCAAAACCTGGGTAGAGCGCTTAATGGAGCCGGACCGATTGACGGCAGACGGCTTTTTATATATGACCGATTTGTTGTTTGACCCGAAATTGGTGGAACCCTTAGGGGAGTTGTTGGCGTCAAGCTTTACCGAGTGCCGCGTCGATTCTGTGGTCACGGTCGAAACCAAGGGTATTCCTCTTGCGATGGCCTGTGCCCGTGCTTTAGGGACCGAAGTCGTTTTGATAAGGCGGGATAGCCGTCTATCCGAAGGGTCTGCCTTATCGATTAACTATTTATCCGGTTCATCCCGGCGAATCCAGTCCATGTCGCTTAGCAGGCGGGCACTCAAATCGGGCAGCTCAGTGTTGTTTGTGGATGACTTTATGAAAGCCGGAGGCACCGCGCGGGCAGCAGCCGATCTTTTGGGAGAATTCGGAGCAACGGTCATTGGGGTGGGGGTGTTGGTCGCTACCCGGGAACCGGCCCATAAGCTGATTGACAATTTTTGGAGTCTATTAGAGTGGCATGATAATGCTCCGTCTCAGGTTGTGCCAAGTGAATGGGTGAATGCGTTATGCCGAATTGGAGAGGAGCAGTAACCAATGAATGCTAATCAAAAGCTAACATTGGATGTCATGAGGGAAGCAGCTCAGGCCTTACAGGGTGTCACGGTGATGACCCCACTGCAAGAATCGGTGTATATCAATGACCTCCTCGGAGCCCGTATTTTTTTCAAATTGGAAAATCTCCAACGCACCGGTTCCTTCAAAATGCGCGGGGCTTATAATCGCATTCGGCAGTTGACGGCAGAAGAGTTAAAACGGGGCGTCGTTGCCGCCTCGGCTGGGAATCATGCCCAGGGGGTTGCATTGGCGGCAGGACTCGTGGGCACTACGTCATTAATTTATATGCCACGTGGCGCGTCATTGACTAAAATTGAATCGACCCGGGGATACGGTGCGGAAATTTGCCTGTTTGGCGAAACGTTTGATGATGCTTATCAAGAGGCGCTGCGGGTTGCCAAGGAAACAGGCCGGGTTATGATTCCCGCCTTTAATGACCCTGCGATTATTGCGGGACAAGGGACAATTGCGCTGGAAATGCTCGATGAGCGGCCCTATCTCGACGTACTCGTCGTCCCGGTGGGCGGGGGAGGACTGGTTGCCGGCATCGCTCTCGCCGCAAAAGAACAGAACCCTCGGATTAAAGTCATCGGGGTGCAGACGGACCAGGTCCCGGCCTTTGTATTGTCGCGTCAAGCCCATCACGTAATGGCGGCGCCGGGGGCGCGAACGATTGCTGACGGTATTGCCGTGAAGAGACCGGGAGAATTGACCTTTGGGCTGGCCGAGCAGTATGTGGATGATGTGGTAACCGTTTCGGAACACGACATTTCCCGAGCCATTCTAATATTTCTTGAGCGCACGAAATTAGTGGTGGAAGGCGCCGGCGCGGTCGGATTGGCTGCGATGCTGTCGGGAAAAATTCCGCTCGGTTTAGGCACCGTCGGGGTGGTCATTAGCGGAGGAAATATTGATGTGACATTGTTGAGTCGGATTATTGAAAAGGGGCTGGTGGAAGAGGGACGGCAAGTGCACCTGAAAACGACGGTTGGGGACAGGCCTGGTCAATTGGCTCGGGTGCTGAGGCGAGTTGCGGAATTACAAGCCAATGTCATCCGGGTTGAGCATGAACGCTGGAATCCGCAATTGTCCCCGGCCGAAGTGGCCATTCAAATGGTGTTGGAAACGCGGGAGCCAGAACACGTGCATCAACTCGTGGCGACACTCCGGGACGATGGATATGATGTGGAGATTCTGAATTAAGTCATGCAGAACAAAAATTTCGACAATATAGAGGACTTCTTGCGCCCAATGGCGAATATGTTATTCCCCGGATGTCCGGGCCGCCAACTTGGCTACAAGGAGGATTCAGCGTGGAAATAACGGATGTGCGATTACGCCGAATGACAACTGAGGGAAAAATGAAAGCCGTTGCTTCGGTGACCTTGGATGGGGAATTTGTCATTCATGATGTTAAAGTCGTAGAAGGTCTTAAAGGGCTCTTTGTGGCGATGCCCAGTCGGAAAACGCCAGACGGTGAATTTCGAGATGTCGCGCATCCCATTACACAAGAGGCGCGGGAGCGTATACAAAAAGCCGTGTTAGAGGTGTTTCACGGAGGTGTTTAACCAATCGACATAGCGATCGTAGACAGAAAGGGTCCGCCTCCGGGCGGGCGCTTTTTTGTCTTGGGGAAATCATTCATCCAACGCCGAAATTTTGGTATGCTAACCATGGTATAAACGCAACGCGCCAGGAATCGGAGGGATTGTTTTGGCGGATACGGTAGCCGTTATTTTAGCAGCAGGGCGCGGCACCAGGATGCATTCGGGTTTGGCCAAGGCCTTACACGAGCTAGGTGGCGTCAGTATGGTGGAACATGTGGTTCGGGCCGTTAGGGCAGCGGGCCTCGGGAAACCCCGGGTGGTGATAGGTCATCAAGCGGACCGTGTCGAAGAAGAGTTGGAGGGGCAAGCGGAATTTGTCCGGCAATCAGAAATGCACGGTACAGGGGACGCTGTGGCTCAAGCCTTAGCGGCAATGGATTCTGACGTCAAAGACGTTGTGGTGCTTGTGGCCGATTGTCCCTTAATTCCGCCGGCGCTCATTGAAGAAGTTTTGCACATTCACCACGGTTCCCAGGCTGCGGCAACAATTGTGAGCATGATCGTCTCCAATCCCGCTGGTTATGGACGGATTGTGCGAGGTGAGGATGATGGGGTTAGCGGCATTGTCGAAGAGAAGGATGCCACGCATGATCCATCGTTGTATCAAATCAATGAAGTGAACACAGGACTTGGCGTATGGTCGGTTGACGGGTTGGCGAAATTACTCGATGCGTTGCCCTGGCACCAAGAGGAACGGTATTTGACGGATGCCGTGTCACGATTAATTGCGTCTGGCAAACGGGTCGAGGCTTATGTTGCCCCGGACCCGGCACGGGTGATGGGCATTAATACGCGGCGAGATCTAGCCCAGGCCGAAGCCTATCTACGGGAACTGACTTTGAACCGCCTGTTTGACCAGGGCGTCACCATCGTCGATCCCTCATCCACGTATGTCGATGTGGACGTAGAAGTTGCCCAAGATACTGTGATTTATCCGATGACATTCTTGCGCGGGAAAACCCGAATTGGGCGCGAATGTCACGTGGGTCCCATGACCTCGATTGTCTCCAGCCGGTTGGGCGATGGGGTAAAAGTGGATCGCTCTGTGGTTGAACAAAGTTCTTTAGCCAGCCATTCATCGGTTGGGCCTTTTAGCCATTTGCGTCCCGGAACTTCTTTGGACCATAATGTGAAAATCGGGAATTTTGTCGAACTTAAAAATACCCGAGTGGGAACAGGAAGTAAGGCCGGGCACCATTCCTATTTGGGGGATGCCACCATTGGGGGCGGCGTCAATATTGGCGCAGGTACCGTCATTGTAAACTTTGATGGGCAGGCGAAGCATCCGGCTTTTATTGGGGATGGGGCCTTTATTGGATGCAATACGAATTTGGTATCGCCGGTTGAAGTCGGCCCAAATGCTTATGTGGCGGCGGGATCGACAATTACGCAAAATGTTCCGCCCGATGCGTTGGCCATCGCGCGTAGTCGCCAGGAAAACAAACCGGATTGGGTTCGCCAGCGACGAAAATCATAAAAAGTGGCACGGCTTGGCAATCACGGGAAATGTCAGCATAGAACGAGGATGCAGCAAAAAACGCTTGCAGGAAGGGGACCGTTGTTCCAATGAGCTTTGAGCGGGAGGGAGAACTCAAAATCTTTACTGGCACAGCGAATCGCGCGCTGGCTGAAAAAATCGTTTCGCACTTGGGGCTCTCCTTAGGACAGGCTGATGTGGGTCGATTTTCGAATGGGGAGGTGCGGGTTCGCCTTCTTGAAAATGTGCGAGGCACAGATGTCTTTATCGTACAGCCAACCTCGCAACCGGCGAATGACAATCTGGTCGAATTGTTGCTGTTGATCGATGCGGCCCGCAGGGCCTCGGCAAGGCGTGTGACGGCTGTCATCCCTTTTTACGGGTACGCGAGGCAGGATCGCAAGGAACAAGGACGGGAACCCATTTCTGCCAAATTGGTTGCCAATCTGATCACCGTGGCCGGCGCCCGCCGCGTGTTAACCATGGATTTACATGCTCCCCAAATCCAAGGATTCTTTGACATTCCCGTGGATAA
>JAKADI010000006.1:10215-14690 GCA_021820675.1 Bacillota bacterium
GAGTACGGATTTTATCCGAGGCGATTCACCAAAAACAACTGGACAATCTGATGATTTTTTCTCCCGATGCCGGCGGCGTCTACCGTGCCCGGAAGATGGCCAAATATTTGGAAGCTCCTCTGGGATTTATTGATAAAAGGCGGCCGGGTCCCAACGTCTCGGAAGTCGTCAACGTGATTGGTAAAGTGCGTGACAAGACAATTGTCATTGTTGACGACATGATTGATACTGGAGGAACGATTGCACAGGCTGCGCAGGCCATTATGGATCTAGGCGCTCGTGCCGTTTATGCCGCCTGCACACATCCGGTTTTCTCGGGGAGAGCCCCCGAAGTGTTACGGAATTCCTCGATTAGGGACTTTTTTGTGACGGACACGATACCTTTACAGGAACCGATTGCGCGGACAACCGTCATTTCGGTCGCCGCGCTTTTGGCGGAGGCCATTATGCGAGTGCATGAAGATTTGTCGGTTTCTAAGCTCTTTGAATGATGATGAACGAAATTCGGGCTATTGTCGGTCTGGGAAATCCCGGGTTGGACTATGCGAAAACGCGGCATAATGTAGGATTTATGGTTTTGGACCGTTTGGCAGAGCGCAAGGGAGGGTTTTTTGTCCGGAACCGTTTTGGTTTGCTCAGTAAATGGGGCGGGATTTTCTTATTAAAGCCCTTGACTTATATGAATTTGAGCGGTGAAGCGGTGGGGGCCTTAACGCAGTTCTATAAATTGGATCCTGCGAGTATTTTGGTGGTCTCGGATGATGTCGATTTGCCGCTGGGAAAAATCCGCGTACGGGCCCGGGGATCGAGTGGTGGGCATAATGGTTTGAAATCCATCACGCAAGCCTTGGGAACCGACCAGTTTCCCCGGATTAAAGTTGGCATTTCACGCCCTCCAGATCCTGAGCGTATGATTGATTGGGTTCTGGGCCGATTCACCCGCGACGAGTGGAAGATTCTTGATGATGGGTTAGAACACGCCGTGGAAGCGTGTGAATATACCGTGGTCAAGGGAATTGTAGAGGCTATGAATCGCTTTAATGGGCTCTAGAGCTACTTCTGGGTAGCTTTACTGGCGTGGGGCACACTAACGGTAACTCGTGACGTGACGTCATGAAAGACAAGGAGGCCGTTATGGTTGTATATCGTTGCCGCCATTGCCAAAGAGTCGTTGGGGAATACGGAGGATCCTGGGATGACCCGCTTTTGGGACTATCGAAACTGACAGCGCACGAACAACAAGAACTCATGGACGACACAGGTCCCGATCAGGTTCAAGTCAACATTCTCTGTGAGACGTGTTTACCGATCCTCTATACCGAAAGGTTATGGGATAACTAGCAAAATAACACGGTTCCCAATGCCTTGGTTGCCATGGGCGGATCCTCACAGGGATTTGGGAAGACCGGACAAATGATGTGATGCGAGCGATAAAATGAAAGGACGTATGATGGCGGATTTAAGTTCGTTGAGAACCTTGTGGTCCCACTTAGCCCCGTACCGCAATCTTATTGAGGCTCTCGATCAGGGTAAGACAACCCAAGTGTTTGGGTTGTCCGGATCATTGCCGTCATTTTTGACGGCTGCTGTGGCGGAGGACGTTGCGAGGCCCTTTTTGATCGTGACCGTAGGATTTCAAGAGGCGAGAGCATTTGAGGCCGAGCTCACGCAGTTTCTTCCCCAAGCCCCTATTTATTTGCTTCCCCCGCGACCGCATATTGTAGGTGAAGTTCAGGCCCAAAGCCATGATTGGACACTGATGCGCCTCGAGGCGTTGACGCAGGCAGCCAATAATTCTCGCGCCATCTTGATTGCACCTCTCGAGGCGTGCCGCCAATTGCTGTTACCGTTAAATGTCGAACCTCTGCGACTAAAAGTCGGGCAGCAATGGGCATTGGATACTGTCATTAATCATCTGTCCCGCCTGGGTTATCGACGGGAAGGCGAGTCGACCGAACAGGGGACGTTTGCGGTGCGGGGAGGCCTTATTGATGTCTTTGTGCCGGGGGGGCCGGCTTACCGGATAGAATGGTTTGACGACGAGATCGACTCTCTGAGAGTGTTTGACGTTATCAGCCAAAAAACAATTGAGATGACGCAATTCACTCAAATCGGACCGGCGGCGGAAGTATTACTGACGGCGGAACAGCGTGAGCGGGGCATGGACCGAATTGCTCACGAATCAGATTTGCTGGTCCGAAACTTGGAGTCCATGGGACAATTTGATACGGCCCAAAAAGCCCGAGATCGCTTCGGGCATTGGTTGGGGGATTTGTCGGATGGACGCCTGTTCCCCGGGATTGAACGATTTGGCGCCGCTTTTGGAGCTCTGAAGCCCATAACCCAGGTTTTTGCGACCAAACCCTTGGTTGTGTACCAGGATTACCCGCGTATCGGGGAAGCCCTGTTGGGGCGGGATGCCGACGAACGGGAAGAACGCCAGCGCCGCCTAGAACGCGGCGACTTTTTGCCCGTAGAAACACAGGGTACCTTAGGCCACGACGAATTCTTTAGCCGCCTCAAAGGCTATGGCGAATTGAGCTTGTCGTTGATGCCTCACAATCGCCGAGAAAGCGAATGGCATCTGAATTTGACGGGTCGTCCCGCGCCCCGCATGCATGGCCAAATGGAATTATTGAAAGCGGAAATTGCCCGCCTGAGAAAATCGCGGATGAGGGTGGCGCTTGTTTTGCGTGATGCTGAGGCCGCTCGCGTTATGCAAAGGCAGCTTTTGGATCTTGGAATCAGTTGCCGGGATTCTCTCGGCGAACGGGGTGAAGTGGGGTTGGTCACGGGCCAATTGGGCCATGGCTTTATTATTTCGGAGCTATCCTTAGCCGTTCTTGGAGAAACCGAATTATCGGGACGGGAGCTCAAGATGACGCCGCGCAAAAGTCGGGCGACCCGGCAAACGGTGCGGATAGGGGATTTGCATCCTGGGGATCATGTTGTCCACATTACTCATGGGATCGGGCGCTATTTAGGAATTAAAACCTTAACGATTCAAGATCAGCATAAGGATTATTTGCATGTGCAATATGCTGGCCAGGACACTTTATATGTTCCGACCGATCAGCTGGGCTTGATTCAAAAATACATTGGGGTTGAAGGACAAGAACCCAAATTGTCCAAAATGGGGGGGCAGGAATGGTCCCGGGTTAAGGAGAAGGTTCGGGCCTCGGTTCGGGAAATGGCGGAGGAATTGATTCGCCTTTACGCCGTCAGGGAATCGCAACCTGGGTTTAGCTTTGGCCCTGATACGCCCTGGCAGCAGGATTTTGAAGCGGCCTTTGGTTATGATGAGACCCACGACCAGTTGCGCTCGGTTCAAGACATCAAACGCGATATGGAACGGGCCAGGCCGATGGACCGCTTGCTATGTGGGGACGTTGGCTATGGGAAGACGGAAGTGGCGTTTCGCGCTGCCTTTAAGGCGATCATGTCAGGCAAGCAGGTAGCATTTTTGGTTCCTACCACCTTGTTGGCGGACCAGCATTACACGACGGCTAAAGCGCGCTTTGCCGGTTTTCCGGTCGTCATTGAGGTATTGAGCCGATTTCGGACGGCAAAACAGCAACGGGACATTATTGAGCGATTAAGCAAGGGGCAGGTGGATTTGGTCATTGGGACTCACCGCCTTTTAGGCAAGGATGTTAAATTTCGAGATTTAGGCCTGCTCATTGTTGACGAAGAGCATCGTTTTGGCGTAGCGCATAAAGAGCGAATTAAAGCCTTGCGGCAGAATATTGACGTGTTGACTTTGTCGGCGACCCCCATTCCACGGACTCTCCATATGGCGATGGTCGGGGTGCGGGATATGAGTTTGATTGAAACCCCTCCTTTGGATCGCTTGCCGGTCGAAACAGTGGTAGCGGAATTCGACGAAGATCTTGTGCGGGAGGCTATGCGCCGGGAACTGGACCGGGGTGGGCAGGTTTATTACGTTCAAAACCGGATTTTGGCGATGGACCAGACGCTGTCGCGATTAATGAAGATGTTTCCGGACGCATCGATCGGAGTCGTCCACGGCCGGATGGATGAAACCCGGATTGAAGACGTCATGTCTCGGTTTATCGAGCAGGAATATGATATTTTAGTGGCTACGAGTATTATCGAGTCCGGGTTGGATATTCCTAATGCCAATACCTTAGTCGTGGAAGATGCGGATAAGCTGGGGTTGGCTCAACTCTATCAATTGCGGGGACGGGTAGGACGGTCTGCCCGGCTGGCTTATGCATACTTTACTTATAAGCGGGACAAGGTTCTCTCGCCTCCAGCCGAAAAGCGGCTGGAGGCGATTCGGGAATTTACCGAACTCGGAGCGGGTTACCAAATTGCCTTACGGGATCTCGAAATTCGGGGGGCAGGAAATTTATTGGGCTCCGAGCAACATGGCTTTATCGCCTCGGTAGGATTTGATCTCTATACCCAGCTTTTGGCCGAAGCCGTGAGGGAGTTAAAGGGGGAGCCCATTA
>JAKADI010000469.1 GCA_021820675.1 Bacillota bacterium
TGTTCGCAATTGGTATCGGGGTCGTTATTGGGTGATGTTAGAGTCTGATTGGGTGGAAGATGGGTCACCACGTAATTTTTTGACCGGGTCATGTCGACAATGGTATTCATGGCGATGCGGTATATCCAGGTAGTAATTTTCGCATCCTGGCGGAAGGTGGGGAGATGGGTAAGAACACGCAGCCAAATTTCGGATACCGCATCCTCGGCAAGGGTGGCATCGTTAAGCATATTGATCGCCATGCGCAATAACCGCGGCTTGGAGTCAACAAACAAATTCTCAAGAACAGCTGTCCGTTCCCTGGGGTCTACACTATCGTAAGGTTGCCGAATAACTTTGGTGTCGCTCACGCGTGATCTCCTCCTCTGTGCCCGGCTATGACTTGGTGGATTGGATCCAATTGGCCGACCTAAAGGGCCAGCGAGTTTTTTCTCACTTGAAGCATATCCAAATGACCCCAAGTCCGTCAAATAATATAGAGACGTGATTACGCCGTCTTGAAAACACATATGCTACGAGAAAGCCTGAGCACCTGTTTTGAGGAAAGATACCAAGAAAGGATGACCAGTCGTGAAAATCAGTGTTATTTATTATTCTATGACGGGATCAGTGTTTCAATTGGCAAACGTTGTGGCTGAGGGTGCACGCGAAGCCGGGGCCGATGTTCGCCTAAGGCGAGTGCCAGATTTGTTGCCGTTAGAGGTTATAGAGAGCAACGAACATATTAAAAAAGGCTTGGATATGCAACAAGATGTTGCGGTGGCGACGTTGGAGGACTTGACATGGGCGGATGGCATTGCCTTGGGTTCTCCCACCCGTTACGGTAATATGACAGCGCAATTAAAGAATTTCTTGGACCAAACCGGCCCTCTATGGGCAGAAGGGAAGTTGGCGGGAAAAGCGGTCGGGTTCTTCACCGGAGCCGCAACGATGCACGGTGGACACGAATCGACAATTTTGGCGATGTCAACTTTTGCATATCATCATGGCATGATTATAGTCCCTACAGGCTATCTGGTTCCCTCTATACACGCAACAAAGACCGGAGGGAGCCCTTATGGTCCGAGTGAGCTTGGCAACAAAAATGAGTTGTCCGAAGAGGAGCGAGCGGTGGCGGCATTTTTGGGACATCGGCTTTCGGAAATTGCCGGTAAACTAGCACAATAGCCTTATTTGGAAACGCTTTGGCAACATTTTTGTGACATGATCCTCCAGAATGCTCTCATCGTATTCTGGAGGTGGTTTAATGACTAGCATTGTCAAGACCGTGGGTTTTTCGCTGATGGGATTTGTCCTTGGAGCGGGGATAGTGGGCGGTGGAACGTTGGCTGTGGCGAATCATCAAGTGCCCGCCAATGCGGCCGTTTATCAGAAAGTCGCAACGCGAACGTCGCCTACATTGCCTCTGGCCACTAATACGATTTCCAATGTCGTCCAGCGCGTAAGCCCTGCTGTTGTCAAAATTGTTGCTACCCACCGCAATGGACAGGTCGACATTGGAACCGGATTTTTCGTGACCGCATCAGGTGAACTTATCACTAACGACCATGTCATTTATGGTGCTAATCATGTTCAAGTCGATGTACCTGGCTATGCGAAGGCCTTTCCCGCGCATATTTTAGGAACTGATTACATTTCGGATGTAGCGGCTTTAAAAATATCACCTCCCAAACCAGTTCCGACCATCTCCTTTGGCAGTTCTTCACAAACCCCCGTAGGAGCTTGGGCCATCGCTATTGGGAATCCGTATAACCTCAATCATACGGTTACGGTCGGCGTCATTAGTGCAAAAAGTAGGCCATTGACTATCGGTCAACGGCAATATCCCAATTTGTTGCAAACCTCTGCCGCCATTAACCCCGGCAATAGCGGAGGACCTTTGCTGAACCTTAAAGGCCAGGTCATCGGGATTAATACCGCGGTCTCCACTCAAGGTCAGGGCTTGGGATTCGCAATTCCCGCGTCAACCCTTAAGAAATTGTGGCCTCAACTTATTAAATACGGGCATGGCAGACAACCGTGGCTCGGCGTTGTGGTCGTGACGGACACAGCAGGTTTAGCTCATCATTACGGACTGCCTGCGTCATCAGGGGTGGCTGTTGGCTCGGTACTACCCCATAGCGTTGCTGCCAATGCTGGTATCCGAGCTGGGGATGTCATTATGGACGTCAACAACCGCTCTGTGCGCTCTGCGACTCAATTAGAAGACGTTATCAATCAGTATCGGGTTGGTCAAAAAATCACTTTAACTCTTCAAACCCATCACGGCCGTGTGAACCGGACAGTTACGTTAGGACAGGCTCCCAATGGCCCCATTGCGGTTCCGCATACGAAGTTTTAGACATTTGATGATGATGCGTTCTTCAATCCAGTGATGGATGGCACGGCCCGGTTCCCGCGCGCGGCCCGCTTGGCCCATAGGCAGCCTAGTCGGCCCGAATTACTGCCTCGAGCCCGCAAACTGGCCAGTCGTCGCCAATCTGCGGCGTCGGCAACGGAGATGGCCCGCGTTTTGACGCCGTGTCGTCTTATCTTTGGTGGTCGGATTTTTTACGTAGGGTTTACGCTGAAACCGTTGAGGCCGTTGGATGGTCACATACGGGGCTTCGGTGCCGTTCCCCGCTGTCCGTGTTGTTTGGCGGGTTCATGCGTTCCTTAGAGCTCCCCCAGAAATGATTTCCCGAACTGCAAAGGTGGATGCGTGATCGCTTCTCCGTCTTTATCGGGAAACGGGGATCAATTTTGTTCTTCTAGGCCTAGTCCATGGCCATGCCGCCGTTGACTGGAATAGTCACCCCTGTCAGAAAACGAGCATCATCACCGACCAACAGCATAATCGCCCCTGCCACATCATCGGGCGTTGCCACATGTCCGAGGGGAGTCATGCTGGCAACCTGCGCCA
>JAKADI010000470.1 GCA_021820675.1 Bacillota bacterium
CCATAGTCTGGTGACGTCCTCAATCAACGGGGTCGAAGCTACGGCGATTTTGGCCTTCGTCATGGTCCTAGCCCAATACTTGGCATTTCAGCATATTGATAACTTTGGACGCAAAAAGCTGGCTACACTCGGATACGGCGGGATGGCTGTCTTTATGCTAATGGCGGGATTGGGATTAATGGGCCTCCATGGCTTGGGCCAGGCTATTGTCATTTTGATCGCCTTTAGCGGCTTTTTGACCTTCTTTGCTTGGGGAGTAGGCGGCACCGGCTGGATTATCCAAGGTGAATACTTTCCCACCGAAGTCCGCGGGCGTATGGCCGCTACAGTGGCGACCGTGGACTGGCTAGCCAATTTTGCCCTCATCGAAATCTTTCCCTTGTGGGATAAGACGATGGGATTAGCTTGGGTAATGATTTCATTCAGTGTGCTGTCCCTTATAGCTGTGTGGTTCGTGTTGCGTTATCTCCCAGAGACGAAGGGATTATCCGTCGAAGAAATTGCCGAGGTCTTCAACCAGTCATGAAACTGGATGGTTGTCTGGGCCATGAACACCACGAAATTGGGGATGATAATCTAACTGAACGAGATGTGATCAACATTGGGCAATACAATCCATGGGCGGATTGAGGCGACTTAATAGCAACGGACCGGCTTCTTGGGGGAAGCGGGCCACTGCCGGCCGGAGGACGCCGAGACGGTTTTTGTTGTTCCCATCAGGATTTTTGCCGCGACTAAACTGAGCTAACTACAGGGATTTTGGAATAGTCCCAGGCCCTGGGGGTCTCGATGAAGCCGTGTCCAAGCGCGCGGCACCAGAGGGAACATAATCTCGGCTGGAGGTTATCTCGATCATAGCGCAATCACGCCCCTTTTTCACGTGGGTGGCCTGAACCCGACGCATAGGGTCTCTTCAAGGCGAGGGCTGTCTCAACAGGCTTTTGCCCTAAATTCTCCCGCTTGACCCCTAAAAAAAGGGAAGTGAACGGGTTCCTGTATGAACGGGATCGGGATCTGCCGATATACCTTTTGGGACAGCCCCTATCCGGCTGGTTGCCTGTGACGGACAGGCCATCATAGCCTGCCTTTTAGGGGTGGTATATCACGGATGCGTCCGCGGGTTGGTCGATATCTGTTGGCCAGGGATCCTGTGGATTATGGCATACCCTGACCCGCAAGGAATTCCGAAAGCCGCCTCTTACCTACGATGCAACCTAATACTTCTGCATGAGTGCGTAATTCACATGCGTTATTGACGCCGTTTCGTGATTTGACTTTGATAAGATCATCATCTATGAGATTGAGATGGTGATCGTTCGGGGTTGTGTTCACGAATATCAACTCGTGGGTGATGGACTATAAGGTCTGTTGACAACCTGAGTGCATGTTTTAGTGCAGGAGTGTTTTTGATATGACTGGGAGCGTGGTTAGTACGGTCACGTGAGGTCGCATTGAGGTGGCTGGTACTTGGGTTTTTACGAGGGGGAACAAGATGCTACAAGGATTCATCCCGTGGCCACACGAGGATGCGTTACGATATCGGCAGGCGGGATATTGGAAAGACATCGCGTTATTTTCTGCGATTCAACAATCGAGCGTTCGTCGTCCCGAAAAAGTTGCGTTGGTTTACCAAGAACGACGTATCACGTATAAGGAATTGAATATAAGGGTGGAACAGGCAGCCAATCTTCTTGCACAATCCGGTCTTCAACCCCGGGAACGAGTTGTCTTGCAATTGCCTAATATTCCTGAGTTTGTGACGACGTTTCTCGCTCTTTTACGCATCGGTGTTATTCCAGTTATGGCGTTACCTCCGCACCGCAACACAGAAATACGGCACTATATGCACCATGCCCAAGCTGTGGGCTATATCATTCCCGATGTATATCGAGGATTTGACTATCGTGCCATGGCCGAGGAACTTCGCCCCGAGTGTCCTACGCTTCGCTCCGTGTATGTTGTGGGCACACCCTATACGGGCCAAATTTCAATAACCGATGATGCGGTCGAGCATGTAGCCGATCGGTGGATGGAAAGCTATCAACCGATTCCTGATGATGTGGCTTTCATGTTGCTATCCGGTGGAACGACGGCGTTGCCTAAGCTCATTCCTCGAACCCACAACGACTACGTTTATAACTTTCAGAAGAGCGGGATTATTGGCGGGATTAATGAGAACACCGTTTATTTGGCGGTATTGCCGCTGGCGCACAATTACACGTTGGGATCTCCAGGAATTTTGGCCACGTTAGACGTTGGGGGAACAGTCGTGCTATCACCCAACACGGACTCCGTTACCATCTTTCAGACAGTGGAAAAAGAAGGGGTTACGGTTATTGCGGCGACGGTACCTCTGATCTCGGCTTGGATCAATTCGCCGCTCCACCAACAATTCTCTCACGAGACTCTTGAGGTCATTCAAAGTGGTGGAGCCCGACTGGCACCGGCCTTCCGTAAACGGGTACAAGAGCAATTTGAGGTCATTCCCCAAGAAATCTTTGGGACCGCAGAAGGTTTACTGTGTAGGACGCGTCTTGGAGACGAAGAGGAACGGATCCTTAACAGCTCTGGGGCCCCCATCTCGGACGCGGACCAAATTAAAATCGTCAACGAACGGGGCCAAGAGGTGGAGGATGGGGAGGAAGGCGAGCTCTGGTGCCGAGGGCCTTACACCATTTGCGGGTATTATAACGCCCCGGAGCAAAATGCTCGAGCGTTTAGTGACGGTTTTTACAAGACCGGCGATATGGTCTACAAACGGGGTCGATATATTTACGCCGAAGGAAGGAAAAACGACTTGATTAACCGCGGAGGTGAAAAAATTTCCTGCGCGGAACTAGAAAATCTGATTTTACGGCATCCCAAAGTGAAAAATGTAGCGGTAGTGGCAATGC
>JAKADI010000471.1 GCA_021820675.1 Bacillota bacterium
GCCACAAGCAAGATACTGGCCATAATCCAAAGGGTGGTGGTGATGGCGGGAGGAAAATGGTGATCAAGCGCCCAATACAAATAGAGTACACAAGCCAGCCAAAGACTGGCCAGCCGAAGATGCCAGATCAGAATCAGATCCGGGGGAATAACATGTGGTTGAGCGGCTAGAAGTCCTGAAACCAGGGCCAGCAGTCCAAAAACAATACTGCCCACTAAGCCCAACCGGATCAGCGGGGCGGGAACCCGTTCGCTAAAGGCCCGGGCGGTTGCCGTCAAGAGAAACAACGCGATAGGAAAATGAATAATGGCAGGGTGGAGATGAGAAATAACCCACGACACGGGATGGGAAGACCTCCTTAGGAAAACAACAGTGCAATGGTCATGATCCATCAAGTCGCCTAAATTTAAAAATCTGAGTAGTGATATATACTGATTATCCAATTGGCATAGACTACCCGTGTATTGAAAGGGATACCAGGTGATTGGCAGCTCTGTCATGGCAGTTGACCCGACGGGCTCTTGACACCGGCAGCGATATCCTTGATAATTAGTGAGAAAATTCACAAGGTTAATGGGCTGTGATGTCCTTGGCTGTGGAAGGGGGATATGATGAGAAATTCGCTAATTGCTCCGTCAATTCTGGCGGCCGATTTTGCGCATCTAGGACGCGATGTCCACGACGTTCTAGAAGGCGGCGCGGATTGGATTCATGTTGATGTGATGGATGGCCAGTTTGTTCCCAATATCACCATGGGTCCTGTGGTTGTGGAATCATTACGCAAGGACACGGTAGCACCCCTCGACGTTCACTTGATGATCGTGAAACCCGAACAATATATTCCCGATTTTTTGGAGGCAGGAGCTGATAGTATATCGGTTCATTACGAGGCAACTCCCCATGTGCAACGAGCCCTCGAAATGATTCGCACTGCCGGTAAAAAGGCGGGCTTGGCATTAACCCCTTCGACTCCCATACAAGTCGTTGAGAATGTTTTGCCTGATTTGGATTACGTCTTGGTCATGACTGTGAATCCTGGGTTTGGCGGGCAAAAACATATTCCTTTCATGACGGCAAAAGTCCGAGAGCTGCGACGATTACTGGATACTGGCGGATTTGCGCAGATCCAAATTGAAGTCGATGGGGGAATAAATTCCGCCACGACCCTCAATGTGAGTCAAGCTGGCGCGGAAATTCTCGTGGTGGGTAGTGCGATCTTCGGCCAATCTGATCGTAAACGCGCGATTGGGCAAATTCGCCAACAAGCTGAACAAGGCCAGCAGCAATTGCAAACCCACTAAAAGGGCTTATAGGAACACCCATTTCTGCGACCAATATAGGAGGGAAGGACATCCGTGCCTCGTAATTCTTGAGCGGGCGCGCCAAAACTATGACACAAGACGCCTTGAATACCCACCAGGAGCAAGAAACGTTTTTGGATTTTGACACGGTACTGAGAGAATCCAAGGTGATGGAGATTTTGTCCCAATTGGATCACGAGTTGATCGGATTAAAACCCGTGAAGACCCGGATTCGTGAAATTGCGGCGCTATTGCTGGTGGATAAAATGAGAAAGCAACTCGAATTATCGTCGCAAACGCCTTCTCTCCATATGTCCTTTACAGGAAATCCAGGAACAGGAAAGACGACGGTGGCCTTACGTATGGCCGAAATATTGCATCGACTCGGCTATGTACGCAAGGGCCATTTGGTGGCTGTAACACGCGATGATCTTGTTGGACAATATATTGGGCACACGGCCCCCAAAACCAAAGAAGTCTTGAAGCGAGCCATGGGGGGCGTATTGTTCATTGATGAGGCATACTATCTATACCGGGAGGAAAATGAACGCGACTATGGGCAAGAGACCATAGAAATCTTGCTGCAAGTGATGGAAAATCAGAGGGACGATTTGGTCGTTATCTTGGCAGGATATAAAGACCGGATGGAACGTTTCTTTAGATCTAACCCAGGAATGCGCTCCCGCATTGCGCACCATATCGATTTTCCAGATTATACTGCGAAGGAATTGTTGCGGATTGCGGAATTGATGTTGGATGAACAGCATTACCGCTTTAGTTCGCCTGCACAGGAAGCCTTTCGATCTTACCTGGATCGCCGTATGGCTATGCCGAACTTTGCCAACGCCCGCAGTGTGCGCAATGCGTTAGATCGTGCGCGGTTGCGCCAAGCCAACCGGTTATTTGCCAAGGGAGGTCGACTAAGCAAGGGCGACTTGATGACAATTGAAGCGGACGATATCTTGGCGAGCCGTGTCTTTAGTGGCTCGCCAGACCAAGATCATGCGTCTGTATAACCTTTATTAACAACGGGCCCCTCTGCCAAGAGCGGGCCCTATTATGGGTTTTGGGTGTAATGCCCAAGTGGGTGTGAGCATATTTAGGTATGGCCGACCGGGGTCCCGGAGACTATATCCAACGGCTGTTCCGCAGTAGTCTATGGCGATTGGCACGCATGACAAACGGTGATAGGCCTTCAAGATGCACCGGATGCCGGGTCGGCATGTATAAACCACCACCCTTTCCCAGTACTCTACCCATCTGCCTACCCTAAACCCTAAATGGTCTACATTGACAGAAGAAAAGTGATATGATAGAATCCTTCCGCATGAGTGGGAGGTAGGCAGCATGCGAACAATCATTACTTTGGCGTGTACAGATTGCAAACGGCGTAATTACACGACCACAAAAAACAAGAAAAATGACCCGAATCGGCTTGAGCGTCGTAAGTATTGCCGATGGTGTCGCACCCATACCATTCACCGTGAGACTCGGTAGGTTTTGGTTTCACAGAAATGGGGAAAATGATGGAAGCTAAGGGGAAAGCCATAGTATCCAATCGGGACCGGTCTCGAAGGTACTTTCGGGAG
>JAKADI010000472.1 GCA_021820675.1 Bacillota bacterium
ACGGCGGAGGTACTTCGCCGCTGGATCAGTTCGCACGATATTATTGACATTGTCGAATAATGGCGTAAAGGGACTGCAGTGGCATCCATCTAAACTCGCACTGACCGGGTGCGCAACAGGTTAATGTGCCATGCGGTCAGTGTTAGTGGATGTCTCTATTTATTTTTGGTTCCCCAACCGTTTCTGCGAAGAAGACGTTGAATGAGTCCATGTTGAGTGGGGAAAATAGAATTCAAATCCATTCAGCTGTGGTTTTATAAAGAAAGGGTACAAATGCCTATGCATAAAATCAGGTGGAGTCTGGCTATAGCCTTAGGTGGTGCTATGGTTGCGTCCGGATTGCTTAGTTATCATAATCGCCATGTACAGAGCAGTTCGCCTCCTCTGAACGTCTTGCCTCGATGGCCATGGACAAGTCACGGTTTTGCCGAACAAAAACAAACGTTTCACTTAGGGGTCGAACCATTTGCCACAAAAATCATTAAAGATACCACCTTACCGCAGGGACAGCAATTGCTCATTCGTCCCGGCCGCCCAGGGACTGACTTATGGGTGAGTGGAACCAAACATGTCGTTTCTCCGCCTTTGCCACAAGTTGTCGCACAAGGTACTGCACCGGTGCATGTGATAGTGGAGAATGGGGTGCGATATGCCTATGACCGTGTTTTCACGGCATTGACTACGGCGTATAATGGCCAATTATCGATGAATGGCCCATGGGGGGCAGTGGCGGCATGGGACGGATTGCCGCTTCATGCTGGCGATGTTGCTGTCGATCCCCGTGTCGTCCCGTTGGGTACTTATTTATATATTGCCGGGTTTGGTCCGGCACGTGCTGTAGATACGGGTTCCGCGATAATTGGGGATCACATCGATATCTTCTTTCAGGAATCTCCTCAAAAAATTTCTCGCTATGGTGTCCAATTTCACAAAGTATATGTTTTAACGCAACGCCCTCCCAATTATCATGGTTAAATAGAGGGGGCACTTCTTGTGAAGTTAATCGTTACAGGACGGATCGATCCACGAGTCATCCAGCAGATTCGAGAGCAACGTCCAGACTTGACTATCAAGTATTGGAACCAACCTGGCATCATGTCGCGTCAGGAATTTTTAGAATGGGCAAAGTGTGCGGATGCTATGATCACGATGTTGACAGAGTGTGTTGACCAAGAATTGCTGGAACGAGCTCCGCGTCTTAAGATTGTGAGCAATATGGCGGTGGGATTTGATAACTTTGACCTCGACGCCTTGCAACGTCGCAACGTCTTGGCCACTAACACACCCGGCGTTCTTACGGAGGCTACGGCTGAACTAACGATATCCTTGATGCTCATGGTCATGCGCCGCCTACGTGATGCCGAAGACACGTTAAGAAGCGGCCGGTGGACTGGTTGGGAACCTGATGCTTTCGTAGGCTTCGAACTACGCGGAAAAACGTTGGGTCTTGTCGGATTTGGGCGAATCGCCCAGGCGGTGTGCCAACGGGCTTTGTCATTTGGGATGAAGGTCCTGGTCTTTACCAGGCGGTTGGTGGAAAACTTAGCCCCAGGTGTCCGGCAAGTTTCATGGGATGCGTTATTAGAGACGTCGGATGTTCTTTCGCTGCACGTTCCGTTGACACCACAAACGTTTCACTTGATTAACCGCCAGACATTGAGTTGTCTGCGTCCAACGGCCATATTGATCAATACGGCACGAGGCGCCATAGTCGATGAAGAGGCGCTTGCTGACGCCTTGACGGCAGGAACTTTGGCGGGTGCCGGTCTTGATGTATTTGAGAAGGAACCTTTACCCCGGGATTCCCGGCTGCGACAACTTTCCCAGGTAACCTTGCTGCCCCACATCGGTTCAGCCACCATAGAAACACGTTTGGCCATGGCAAAGCGTGCGTGGGATAATGTTTTGGCTTATCTTAATGGGCAGAGGCCACCGGATTTGTTATCGCCGGAATAGTGGCCCGATATACACCGATGCGGTATGATAGTGGAAAAATTCGGTAGATCCTACAGGGGGCGAGAGATACCCTGGCAGTTAGGATCCGGAAAGGGTAGAGCGACATTGGGTTTATTAGACGGAAAGGTAGCAGTCATCACGGGAATTGCCAACAAACGGAGTATAGCTTGGGGAATTGCCCGGGCGTTTTGCAGGGAAGGAGCACACCTTATTGTTACATATCAAAACCAGCGGCTAAAAGAAAATTTGGATAAATTGCTGCCGGAACTTGATACACCGGTGCAATCCATATTATTAGACGTGACCGATGATCAGCTGATGGTCAAATTTGCAGAGCAACTACAAGTTCTGACTCCAAATGGAGTGAACATTCTGATTCATTCCATTGCCTATGCCGAGCGTGCTGATTTGGAAGGCCGATTTTTGGACACTCAACGAAATGGATATATGCTAGCGCAAGAAGTCAGTGCATATTCCTTAACGGAATTAACGCGCGCAGTTTACCCGTCTATGCAACGGGCGGGCGGGGGTAGCATCGTTGCGATGACGTATCAAGGATCTACCCGGGTAATGCCTAATTATAACGTCATGGGCGTTGCTAAGGCGGCACTGGAATCATCCGTTCGATACCTTGCGTTTGATTTGGGAACGGAACATATTCGAGTTAATGCCATATCTGCGGGACCGGTTAAGACCCTAGCCGCTTCCGGTGTCAAGGGAATTTCTCAAGCTTTGCATAGTATGGTGGAACGGGCGCCAATACCCGAAAACATTTCAACGGATGACGTAGGCAACGCCGCGGTGTTTCTGGCTTCGGATTGGGCCAAACACATTACCGGTCATATCTTATTTGTTGATAGCGGGTCGCATATTATGGGATTTTAGGGGGAGAGCCAATGGAAGCTGTTAAGAAGTTAGGAATTG
>JAKADI010000473.1 GCA_021820675.1 Bacillota bacterium
TCCGCCAAAGTTGCTGGTAACGACACATTGGATACCAGATCCGAAATCACCTTACGAGCTGGATTACGGTTCGGATCATAAATGATTAGAGGAATTCGATATAATTCCTCGTAGGACAGAACTCCTTTGTAGCGAAGGCGATGGCTGCCTTGCATATCGCCGTGATCCGTGGTAAACACCACTACTGTGCGGTCAATAATCCTTCGTTGCTCAAGGATGTCCAACACCCTCCCGACATTCCAGTCGAGGTAGGAAACTTGAGATCGGTAATTTCTTGCATCTTCACGTACTTGTTCCTCAGTTAACAAGGATTCTCCATAGGCAGCACGGATTTTTTGCCAGGAAGGTTTACTCGACAAATCATCCTTATAAAAGCTGACTGGTACGGGCATATCTTCGAGTGAAAACTGATCCACATACGGATCGATCGCCCGAAACGGGGGATGGGGAGCATACCACGAGATGACGAGAAAAAAGGGTTGCTGGTCTGACACGTCGGATAGGAAATTAAGCGCTTTTGCCGTCGCCCGTGCATCCAATCCCTGCTGCGTTTGTTCACTAGGGTCAATCGTACCATGATCGACACCCTCTTCGCGATAATCTATAGTGTCAAACCCATGGTCTTTAATATCGGCAAATAAATGCCACTTGCCAAAATAGGCGGTGTGATACCCAGCTTCCCTAAAATGCTTTCCTATGGTGCGATACTGCTGGGACAGCGCGTGACCAATTTGAAGTACCCCCACCTCGTGGGGGTAGCATCCCGTCATCATCGCCGCCCGCGATGGGGTGCACTGCCCGGATGCGCAATAGTTATGAGAAAACCGCACACCCCGCGCGGCCAGTTTATCCAGGTTAGGCGTTTTATAAGAAGAATTCACGCACCCCAATGCTTGTGCCTGTTGTTGATCTGTCACGATCAGTACAACATTCTGTTTCATCGACTCGCGCTCCTCTGAAAAAGGTATAATGGTTCTGTTCTTGCTCTGCCACCAGCTTTTCGCTGCGACAGCGTTGTAATCTCCCTGATCCGGCTCGCTTCCCCTGTTTCGTCACGGCTCAGACTAAAACCGATCCCGCAGGTCAGCTGAAATGCGGCAATGAAGCGTTGCCTACCTGAAAGCCATGTTGCGACGCCTTAAAAGATTGGGTGACTCAGGAAATATCTGGTTATACCTTCACGGGAACAGGGCGTAAGCCACCGCGTTATGAAACTGGCGGCGAAGGCTCCCAATGTCTATGTGCCGTCCGAAATGCACCCGATTTGTCAAAAGCACTGCCCATGCGCCACTGGGACGGTCGAAGATCGTCGAAGTCCCAGTAAATCCTGTATGGCTAGCCACCGTGTCGGGCCACAAATCCCCGCTGATGTCTTGGCTATCGCCCCGGAGCACCCATCCCCAGCCCCTACGCCCCGTCAACCCAGGCGTCTGTAATCCTACCGCGTGCTCGCAGGTATTCTGGGCCAATGGTCCGGGGCCGCCCACCCACATGCCAAGGTATCGCGCCATATCTCGTGCCGACGAAAACAGTCCTGCGTGTCCTGCGATCCCCCCCATGGCGGCTGCGGTTTTGTCATGCACCACTCCTAACTTGGCTACGCCCCGTTCCACTTCCGTCGCGGCAATATTTTTCGCGCCTGTTGGGTTAAAAGTCGTGTCATGCATCTGCAACGGGCCGAATACAGTATCCTGCAAAAACTCGGCCAATGGCCTGCGGGAAACTTGCTCCACAAGAGCCCCGGCAATGATGTACCCATAATCACTATATGCCACGCGAGCTCCCGGTTCAGTATCTAGAGGCTCTGCCAGGGCCGCGGCAATAATGGCGTCCGTGCCTTCAAAACGCTCCCACAAGAACGGTTTTTTTGCGACAAGTCCCGATGTGTGGGTAATAAGATGCTTTACCCGCACCGCACGTTTGCTGACTTCCGCAAAAGCGGGAAAATAGTCGGAAAGCGGGGTGTCCAATGATATCTGTCCTCGTTCAACCAAAATCAACAGTGCAGGGAGTGTGGCCATAACTTTGGTCAATGAAGCCACATCAAAGAGTGTATCGTATTGCATTTGGCGCGCCACGGGATACACTTGTGCAAATCCACAATGAAACTGAAATAAAATCTCGGACTTTCGACCACAGATCGCCACCGCGCCCGGAATGCGATCGGATGCAACTGCATCTTCTAAAAGATCGCGCGCCGCACTAAATGCATCCAGTTCGCTCCCCCCTTTTTTCCAGTCTTTTTGCCCAGCCTCTACTCTGGGTGCCAATGAGAGCTCACTTCGAAAGCTCCAATCGCAGTCAATCGGAACCATACTGTCATGATGGGCTAAATGTTTGACCATAGAAACAAAAGTGCGAATGACGTGAAATCCCTGTTTGCGATACAGCGGGAATGTAGCGGTGCCCTCGGTACAGGGCAGTAAATACGCCGTATTTACGCCGCCTGTACGGATGTATTGAAGGATAAAGCCCAACAACGCCTCCCCCCACCAATGGCCTCGCGCTTGCGGAATCACACTAAAAGGGGCCATTCTTCCTAGCGGATCTCCGTACCCTCCGACCACACAGAGACCCCACACTTGGGTGCGCGTGTGCAACCTCAGCACTCTCTCGGGCCGACGGTCTTGTATCCATGTCTGGCGCAACCCTCGTTCCCATCCAACACCGAATGCGCGAGCAACCGCCAACGAATGGAATCGAAAGATTTTCGGCAAAACCCCCACCTATAACTGCGAATCCAGCTTTCAAACGGGTCAGGGCCGGCAATAGTCGGTTATCTGCCATGTTTCGCGCCAGGGATACCACTGGACGAGTGGTCTGGCATCCCTTATTGAGAAACCATTGCCAGGCCCCGGGGTAGGTTTGGCGGTCCAC
>JAKADI010000474.1 GCA_021820675.1 Bacillota bacterium
ATCAGGCGCTGATCCCGCATGGGTCCATCGGGGACCGGCCTCGCTTTAGGATTACATTTGTGAGTCGCTCACCCAGTTGGGACGATTCGAGTGCAACAGGGTCGATAATCATGTTGAATTCAGACCACTTTAGGATGGTCGTCACCGGGCCAGGCGGTCGCGGGTGTCAACCTAAAAGCGGGGAAGGCGCGGTGCTTTGGGGTGCGCAACTGATTGTCCATTTGCAACTGATTGTGTGGCGGCGAATTTCGGCACATGACCCCCTAGTGAGGTCATGTGCCAGGCGGTTTAACGCGATTGTCGAATCTGCCGAAATTACCGGAATGGAGCGTGCCTTCTCCGATGATGTTCGTATAGTAGAATGAGAGACCAACCTTATTAGTCACTCGACTATCAACATGTTTGGCGCTAGTGTCACGATAGACTATACGCACCACTATCCCGCTGTGATCAATGATCAGACCATTGCTACGATGTGAGCTCATGTCCTGAGTCCTCCCCAGTGTTATTCGTAAATTAGTCATAATATTGGGCGCGATGGGAATGGTGGCTTCTTTGTCGAATGGTCATTGCTTCCAAACCAGAATAAACAAACGAATAGAGTCGTTTTAATAGCCCGATCCCTTAAAATAGGGAGGGGGTTATTGCTGCCTTGCTTTAAACATGTAGTAAAAATACGAAATTTGGAAAGGGATGGTGTAAGATAATGGATTTTTTAGAATTTAAACGGGCCATGCATGACGCGGTCGCATTTGAATTTACGGCGAAGCTGCAAGCAGCCGGGGGAACGAATCATAAGGTATTTCCTCCGACATATCTGAATGATGATCCGAGCACGAAAGCGAAAATTAAAGCGAGATATGCGAGAGAAACACGGATTATGGACGGTGCACCGGTTCCGACGATTTTGTTGGATTCCATTCCTTCGCAGGCGAATCGCATGGAGCAGGCATTGTTGTCCGCTATTCGGGATGATCAAACGGATTTCACCTTGCCAGTATTCTCCGTAACAATTCCAGAGCATGGCACCGTCACGTCCGTGGACGCGCCGCACCGGGCGTTGGATGTGATATTTTTGGATTCGGATATTGAGGGGACGTCGTTGCTGAACACTGATTTTGGTAAAAAGTTGGCCAATGCAGTGCCTGCAAATGCTACTGCTCTCTATCAGTATGCTCCGACAGCACTGGTTTTCGGGATGTGGAACTCACACTCTGGGAAAGCGGGAGGCCGCTTCGCCCGGATCGTTGCCTCGGAAATCATTGGGTGGGGGAATATTGTTGAGGGTATTAAAACATCTAGCCGCATCGACCCGCTGGAGATCGGCAATAAGTCCGAACTGTACAAAGTGGAGGGGACTGAGCGTTGGGTTTTTGAAAAGCCCAAAGGAGCAAAGAAGGCAGTCAGTCCGGCTACTGTTGGGCACGGCAATATTCCACCGACGATTAACGAAGCCACCGGGGGAGTCAGCCTCGACCATATTCAACAGCAAACAACGATCTCAATTCTTGCACTTCAGGCCTTACATTTCCCCGACGATAGTGGGACCGTCGCTAAAGATCGCGATGAGGCTGGTCGGGCGGTTTTGGCAGCGTTGGCTCTGGTCGCGGCGAACCTGCAATTTAGCCAAGGGTATCAATTGCGGTCAGGATGTCTATTGCAGGCACTAGCATCTCCTGTGTGGAAGGTTTTGGGCCGCATCGCCGCGGATGACCGAGAATTTGCTCTGACACTGGAGGAATCCGTCGCCATCTTTCAACAAGCCGTAACGGCCGGGGCGGATTTTGGGTTGGCATGGGGCGCAGATATGCCTACGCTGATGCCCTCGGCCAAACTTATGAAACTTGTGCAAGAAAGCGACACGCACCGAATTTTTGACCTCGAACCAGACCAAGCGTCGGGCCAAGAGGGCTAACGGCATGCTAAGTATTGGGATAGAGTTTTTGGCACGGCGTTACTATGCCCAAGATCCCCATTCAGCCCAGTTGCATGCGGAGTGGCCCCCACATCCCGATCGATTGTTTTCCGCTTTGGTCTCTGCGGCTTATGCCCGGACTGCGGAGCCGACGCTTGATCCCGCAGAAAGAGCGGCGTTACTGTGGTTGGAAGGTCTTCCTGCCCCCATTTGGAGTGGCCCAGTGATGTTGGGATCGGGACGGTTTATGCAGTCGTTCGTGCCGACCAACGCGGTCGATCTGCGGGCGGCTGGCGGCAATCGGCTGATCCAATTAGAGGCCTTGCCGGAATTCCGTTCGCGGCAGCCTCGAAGTTTTGCGTCCATTGCTGTAGATACACCGGGATATTGGACATGGCCCGATGCGGAAATGGGGGAGCATGCGGTGGCCATGAAACGGTTAGTCGAAGGTGTTGCGAGGTTGGGAGCTAGTCCTTCCTTTGTGCGGTTATGGCTAGAGTCACAACCCCCGGCCGCGACATTGATTCCGGCGCCGACTAGTGCCGAAAACTCTGTAGCAGTCCGTGTCCCTCATATTGGACGCCTGCAATCACTCGAACACGCTTTTGCGGTCAATCGCCGTCCTGGTTTTAGTATCCCCATCACCTACGCCCCGCCAAATGCTGTGGTGCCAGCAAAACAGGTTGCGGTATCGCCCTGGGCCTTCACCTATTTTCTGAAGTTTGACCACCCGGTTCGTGACGACATCGCACAAGGATTGGTCTGGACTGAGGCGCTGCGCCGTGCCGTTTTATCACGGGCCGGCGAGCTGGGCGACATTCCCCAAGCTCTCCATGGGCACGCGAAACTGGGACATTGTGCGTTTGTTGCGGTTCCCGATGTCGGGTATACGCACAGTGATGGTCATCTGATTGGTGTGGCGGTGCTCCTGCCTTCAGATTTGACAACTCG
>JAKADI010000475.1 GCA_021820675.1 Bacillota bacterium
AAGCATTACAAAACCGTGACGTGTCAAAACCTCCGCGATTTCACGCGTTCGGTGCCAATGCCGACGCTTAATGGTCATAACAGGCTCCTTGTCAATGGATAATCATACCTGTGATTGGATATGACGTAGCTTAGGACCAAGCCCGCACCCCGATCTTCGAATATGACAACGTCGATCACGGGTCTCTGCCTCCCTGTCGTTGTGCAGGATTTTTCCCAAAACGGTTACTGAGCGTAGTGCCAGGGACCTACGCACCCGCGGCCACTGATTTCGCCAAATATGTTTCGTGTAATTTCATATCTTCAATTCCGCTTCTCTCGATGTGTATAAAATACCCGCCAGCCATTAAAGATACCATCGACTTGTGAGTTTCTTAGCAGGAGGAGGCATGTTCCCCAATGGTCTAATCTACCACGTGGCACAGCTTCTACTTTTTTATTGTGCCCAGCCGTAGTGGGTGCGAGGCGTATGAGTCGACACAAATCGCGATAACCATGACACAGTACAAGGATTGGACCGCGAAGTCCCCCTTGCGTTCTCCATCACTGGCTTTGCCGATCGTTGAGAAGACCCTCCTCGATAATGTTGTCACGTTCTAATCCCTAAACCGAACCCAAATATCTTTAGCCGACTAAGGCACCGAATCAAAGCATGCGGGAATGGACGGGGCCAGCAATCTAGAACTCGCCGCACCTTCTGTCCCCCCACGACGATGAGGCGGTAAATTCCTACACCGACGTTTAGTGAAATGGTTTAAGGGAAAAGGTCCCCTCTTCTCTTAACGATCCAACCATCATTCCTTGTTGCCACTACCCTTTTCCCCATGACCCAATACGAGTTCGATCTTTTTTGCGATTTCCTGGCTTTGTTGAATAACACTCCGCAATTTTTGCAAATTTTCCTCAAGTTCCTGACTGAGTTCATACTGAGCTTGGGTTAACACTTGGGCGACGGTTTGTTCCGTGTTTGCCGATGTTTTGGGCTGGACCGTAGCTTTCTTCGACTTCGTGCTTTCCCCCACATACGATGCGCTTGCCGCTTTACCTTGTTGAGAAGACGCAGTCCCAGATGTTCCAGCCGTATTGGACCTGGTCGACGGAGAATCGCCCGTCTGGGATCCATCGGGGGCTTGAGTAGAGGACTTGGATGATGTTCCTGAGGAGGACCCCGACGGAGAAAGCGATTGACCGCTCACATGGCTTCGTGAAGCCTTTCTGCTTGGAGTTTGCATCCTCGCCAGTTCTTCACGAATAATTTGGCGCAGGGAACTCGTGGTAGCTTGATTCGACGTCAACGAGGAAGAACCACCTCTCCCACGAGATGGAGAATCCTGTCCGTTGCTCTCCACACTAGAACCCCGCGAGCCATTTGCATTCAAATTCTGTAGTTCTTGGCTAATGATGTCACGCAACGATTGCTCATCATTGCCTGCTGATGCATTGCCTTGTATGCCCATAACGCCCCTCCTGATATCAATATCTTAAGTAGTATGAGACAGACAGGGCAACTCTATTCTAGATGGTATGACGACTATCCTTCGATATCATGTAGCGCCTGGGTTATATTGGACACCGCGTAAATTGTCATATGATAGCCTTTTCTCTTGACCATGGCCTCCGCTTTCGCGTAATTTCTCTTCGGACACAAAAAGACCGTGGCGCCTGCGCGATGCACCGTAATCACTTTCTGGGCAACTCCACCGATCGGCAAAACTTGACCAGATGGTGTCACTTCTCCTGTTCCCGCGATAATGCGCCCTTTAGCTAAATTGGTCCCCGTAATTTGTGAGTAGATTTCCAAAGAAAACATCATTCCTGCGCTTGGTCCGCCAATGGAGCCAGCGCTAATATTTACAGGCCGAGGAATAACGGGTTCCTGCATAGAAGAGATCATCACACCAATGGCCGGAGCGTTGTCGTGGGGAATATGAGTTGTGCGAATGGGGACAACGACCGTCTGATGATGACGTTGAACGGTAAAAGGGACGATCTCACCGAAGGTAAAATGTTTTTTCATAATCCCGTGTACCTGGTTAGGACTGGTCACCGAATAGGACCCGATCTTCGTAATGAGATCTCCGGGCTGAAGTTTACCGTGCGCATTCCCACTCTTCAGGATACCCACCACGAGCGCACCAGGAACCGTTTTGACGTACGAGTGGAGCCCGGCTAGACGTTCTCCGGCGACTTCCGCTGCAAGTTTACTGGTTGCCATAAGACCAGCGTTATACTGGAGATATTGTTTCATATTCATGCCGCCCATGACATAGTGCGTTTTGAGGAGTTCGACGTTTGGATTCAAGCGCGCTCCAAGATACATTAACTCGTTCGTGCGGGCAATACCTACAGCCACCATTAATAAATTGCCGTGGTTGCGTTGCTTTCCCCCTTTTACCGTGACCATTTGTGCCAAGTTACCAGTCACACCCGGATAAATAACGACATAAGACGTGGGAATAAACCATAACACAATGGCCGCCACAATCAAGAAAACAACACCCCAGACTATCCATTTCAGCGGTTTACGCTTAGTCATTACACCCCTCCTCAATCGCCTTCACAAACATCATTTAGCAGCCGTTGGATTGAAGGGATAGCTCGTTCACAGGCATCTTCGCCAGCACGGATAATCTCTTCAACATGACTAACGTGCGATTCGCGGCTAAAACCCACACGGGGCTCGATAACGACGTCCGCCTCCACTGGTTGGCAACGCCGGAGTTCCCGCACCATAATATCAAATGTCTGAAACAATACGTCAAACATGGACTGCACACGCGGTGCCAACTCAACCCCAACGTCTACAGCAACCACTATACTGTTAGGAACCGCTTTAGCGATGTTGACCGGAACTCGGTTGA
>JAKADI010000476.1 GCA_021820675.1 Bacillota bacterium
TCTCGGATGGATCCGTTCCCGATAGTCATCCCATTCCACTGGGGTCGTTTTGCGGACCATATTCAGAATAATCGATACGACACCGATCAATCCCACTTTGCGGCGCCGGGTAAAGACCTGCGGCCGTTGTCCTAGGCTCAGACAATTCATGGAGTTAATGATGAACCCCACCCTTTTCGGCTTAATCACTGATCTGGGTATTTTGTCCAGCCTATTTCCTATTTTGAAGCGTATATCGGCTGGACCCCATGATGGTGCGGCACGGCAGTGTCGGTGTATGCCGTCCCTATTATCTTACGTGGATTGTTACGTTTGCTTCCCCCGTTTTGCATCATGCTAGCACGGGCACAGATGCGATGGGAATTTCCCGCGTGTTGGTGTCAACTTGAACTCCAGCGTGGCGTGAACAGGGTCGCTCTTATGGTTGCCTGGCCAAGAGACGTTCTCATCGAATGTACTGAGACGTCTTTCGGTCCCGGTCCTTTTTGGCCTGGAGATATGCCCGCCAAAATGCCCGGTGGCGTTCGGTAATGGCACCACGAAGCAGTCCTGCCTTAATGACACGTGAGGCATAGAGGCGACTTGCCCATAAGGCTTGGTGTAATCCCGCAAGGTTAAACAAAGCGAAGCGCCAGTCATTGAGCATCAAATCCGATTCAACGGCGATCGATTGATCTCTGGTACCTCCGCTGGATGCAGACAAGTGATATAACCAGGCATGATGATTAAACCAGATAGAATAACCGGCCCGCCTGAGACGGAAGGAGATATCGGAGTCTTCACGGAAGGCAGAGTGTGTGTATCGTTCATCAAACCCTCCGACCTCCAACAATGCTGACTTGCGAAATGCCATATTACATCCTCTGACACTATAGGCTCCTGCGGAATAATCGGATCCGAATCCCGGCTCTCGCATACCCGAATAGCCCATCCAGCCAATGTAACGCCGGACTCGACAGGGTTGTTTGCCCGGTTCGAGCACACGCCCGGAGACCGCAGCAAGGTGTGGTTTTTGATCAAAAGCTTCGGCATGGCGCCGTAAAAACTGAGAATCGGGAATTCGGACATCATCGTCAACAAAGATGATTAACTCGCCCTGACTTTGAGTAATGCCGACATTGCGGGCTTTCGTGAGGCCAGGGGTGGCGACTGTGATCCAGCGAATGGCTTGCTTTTGATGCCATTTGTTCAGAAGCTGGGCCACTTCCGGGCTATGAGCCGGATCCTGATCAACAACCAGAACCTCATAGCGCGGGTAATCTAAGATCAGGATATCCTGCACCGTATCGGCCAGACTTTGGTCACGATGATAAGTGGCGACAACCACGGAGACGAATGGTAAGGAGGTTGTCATGATGTCATCTCACACCTTGCTGTTCTAAGATAATAGACAGGCCAAAGTCCGTGGAACGCCTTCACTCCGGGGAATAGCCGGGCCGCTTTTGCCCAAGGGTCGCCAGCACTACCATGGCCATTATATACAAAACTCAGTCCTGAGGGGTTACCCTCCATTTGGCTGCCAAAAGATAGGACAAACGCCCATGATTCAGACGATACCGCGAAGTTTGTGATTACGGCGAAACACTCTGGCGGCGTTCAAGGCGACGGGATCGCGAATGAGGTGACGTAAGCCTTTTAATAGACATGACACATTTTTTGTGCGCAGGCCCACCGCGATGTGATCCCAGCTGACCCTTCCCTTATTGAGGCGTTGGTCCCACAAACTGAACCCTAAATAAGGGAACCAATGTTCGACGATGTATTCTTGGCTCTTGACTATGGCTTGATGATTGTGATGGGCTCCTTGCTCATGGTCGTAATAGTCCACCAGTACCTCCGGTGTATAGACGCCTTGGTAGCCTTGAGCCAATATGGACAGCCATAATAACCAGTCGTCCGCCCCGGAGTATGGAAGATTGGGGTGTTGCTGAAGACTGCTAAGCGCTTTCCGTCTGATGAGAACTTGACTTGGGGAAATCAGTTGATTAGCCACTTTCAAATCCTCCAGCCGCAAGCTTGGATGGCGGCGCTGATACAGAATTTGTTCCCCGCATGCCGTACGGAGGCGGACGTTGCTGGCACTCAGGCCGACCGCGTCATTTTTCTGGAGTAGGGCCGTCAGCGTGGCTAAAAATCGCGGATGCCAGGCATCGTCCTGATCAAGAAATGCGCAAAACTCGACATCATTAGACAACTGGGCCAGACCATACACACGGGTATGAAATACGCCGTGATTGCGGGACATCTGGATGTAATGCACCGGGTATGGCGCGATGAGGTCCTCCACCCGGTTTTCTGCGGGAGTGCCGTCCTCAATCAGAAAAACCGATAAAGAGCCTGAGATGCCTTCTTGCGCGAATACGCTGTCTAACGCCCGGCGGATAAAAGGGCGCCCAAAATAAACCGGGATAATGATGCCGTATCTCATCACTTTATCACCTGTTTCCGCACTATTGGCAGTGCTCTCCGGGCCAACCCATCGGTTTCGGTCATATTGCCTTTTGGGACAGAGGAAGGTCCGGGTGGTGCTGTGGTCAGGGTGTTTTCTTTATTATTGCCATGGCTCATCAAACCCAAGTCCGGTTGTGTCATCTATTTCTCCTGAATGTGTCTGTACGGTTATTATTTCCAACGTGAGGGAACATCGTCAATGCTCAGTTTTTGGCAAAGGGAGGATAACGAAGAATACACGCGGTTTTTCGGCATGGGAATTTGTGACGCCAAGACCTTCGGACTGAAGGCGGCACCGCAGTATATTTGGTCAATTCTCAATCCAGTGTGCTTATGGTGTGCCCCATTCATTGACGGCTTTTTTTCGCGTTACTCGAGAATCCGGGCGTGATCATGGGACAA
>JAKADI010000477.1 GCA_021820675.1 Bacillota bacterium
GTGTATCCGGGCGAATATGTTATCGATGTCGCCCGGCGATATCTAGACGCCCATCCGGATTTTCGCGTCACGGAGCCGGCCGAGGCGATTTTTGAGGACTTAGGCCAATTTGGCGCCAATTATTGGCGTGAAGCCCAAGAAGGTATACTTCGGGATTTTGGGGTAGAATTTGAACACTGGACCTATGAGAAGGATTTAAGAGAACAGAAAGCGCCGGAAGCTATCATTGCCAGGCTGGAGGAATTAGGGTTTGTCAAGGACGAAGCCGACGCTAAGTGGTTTGTATCGACACGCTTTGGTGATGATAAGGACCGGGTATTGGTCAAATCGGACGGCAGTTATACCTATTTTGTGCCGGATGCAGCGTATCACGCGCAAAAATTTGAGCGAGGTTACGACTGGGTGATTGATTTGCTCGGACCCGATCATCATGGCTATGTTGAACGGATGAAAGCTTTAGTGAAGGCGCTCGGCTTTCCTGCCGATCATTTAGAAATCATGATCATTCAAATAGTCAGACTGGTACGGGGAAACCAAATCGTGCGGATGTCCAAACGCGGTGGACAATTTGTGACACTCGAAGAATTGATTGAAGAAGTGGGAGTGGATCCCGCCCGTTATTTCTTTTTGGAACGGGCACCGAATACACCCATGGACTTTGATTTGGGGCTCGCTGAATTGAAAAGCAACGAGAACCCAGTGTACTACATCCAGTATGCGGCGGCCCGCATTCATAGCGTACTGCGTCAATGGCGGCAAAGCCATCAGGACCCTTTTAGCTGGAATCCGGCGTTGTTGACGGAACCGCTTGAACGGCGGCTGTTATTTGTGTTAGCCCGGTACCCGGATATTCTCAGGCGCTCTGCGGAGGACCTGGCGCCCCAGTATCTCCCGAAATATTTGACGGAAGTGGCAGCGGCTTTTCACGCATTTTATCGTCAACACCGCATATTAGAGGAGAATCCGGCGATCACCATGGCCCGTGTTGTCCTCAGTGAAGCGACCCTTTGGGTCATTCAGTCCGGCCTCCAGTTATTAGGAATTTCCGTGCCGGAAAGAATGTAGGCGGGCACCTGGCTGCTCCGGGATGATCGGGATCCCAAGGGAGCCAAGCATTCGTGATACAATCAAAAAGATGTACAACCCCCGACAAGGAGTCTATTCGGGGGACGCACCAACGGTATGGGAGTGATGGCAATGCCGATAAAGATTCCGGACAAGATGCCGGCCAGGGAGATCCTTGAGCGGGAGCAAATCTTTGTGATGCCTGAAGATCGGGCCTTTCATCAGGACATTCGTCCGTTTAAGATTCTCATTCTCAATCTGATGCCGACAAAGGAAACCACAGAGGCCCAGATTTTGCGGCTTTTGGGAAATACGCCCTTACAGGTTGAGGCAGTATTTTTGCGAATTAAGACGTATCAACCGAAGAACACCTCGCCCGCGCATATGGAGGCTTTCTACCAGACGTTTGACGATGTGCGGGGGAGCTTTTTTGATGGCATGGTGGTGACGGGAGCGCCCTTAGAGCATCTCTCTTTCGAAGAGGTCACTTACTGGCGGGAATTTCAAACCATTATGGACTGGACGCTCGAACATGTGACCTCGACGCTTTATATCTGCTGGGGAGCCCAAGCCGGATTGTACCATCACTACGGCATTCCCAAACGGCCGTTGCCCCAAAAACTCTTCGGGGTTTTTGCACACCGCATTCTAAAGCCGGTTAATTTAGTTCACGGCTTCGATGACGAGTTCTATGCTCCCCATTCCCGTTATGCCGAGGTGCGTACGGAAGATATTCTGGCAAAGCCATCTTTGGAAATTATCGCGGACTCTGAGGAAGCCGGAGTTTATCTGGTAACCAGCAAGGACGGACGCCACGTCTTCGTGAGCGGCCATTCCGAATATGACCGGCGCACCTTGCAAACCGAGTATCTCAGGGACATGGCTAAAGGATTGGACATGGCTTTGCCCCGCCATTACTTCCCCCATGACAATCCTGAACAGCGGCCAATCATGCGCTGGCGTTCACACGCCCACATTCTCTTTGCCAACTGGCTGAATTATTATGTGTACCAGGAGACGCCGTATGATATTGACCGGGGCATTCTTTCCGTTAAGACCCTGTCACACCATCACGACTAGCCGTGCTCTCTGGCCTAAAAAGGGGATGTCATTGCTTCCGTTCAGCTGTGAGGGAGCATTTTAAAGACGGCACAGGGAGGCGTTCTTCGTAACAGGACGGATCTAGGGGACAAAGAACTGTAAAAACGGGTGAGGGTCAGGATGATACCGGCTTACAGGTTCGGCCGGCGGCTTAGGGCGTGAGGTGTCAAACATACCTTGGCGAAAGGCGACCCAGATTTGCGCCTCTTCCTTACTGGCGCAGGATTGAATGGGGCGCGCCCCCAACGAGACCTTGGCTTTCCATAGCGCCTCACTTTCGTTTCGTAAAATTTTAACGATGACCGGATGAGTCGGTCTAAATCCTGTCCAGGCAATAAACTGCGACGGGAGTGCATTGTTGCGGGAGTGGTTGCAGGCCCGGCACGCAATGACACAGTTGTCGAGTGTGGTCCGCCCACCCCAGGAGATCGGGAGAACATGTTCTAGCGTCGATCCCGGTCCGTGACACCACGCACAAATGAAACCATCGCGCTGACGTACCAGGCGGTAGATTTTGCGATAGGCCAGAGGGCGGTAATTAAGGTGGAGCACCCCATCAATAAAGCGCGCTAAGCCATCTCGGAGATTTTGCTCGGCCTTAGCCCAGCTGCATGGCGACAAAGTCCGACCACGCAAATCTACAACAGGAACTTTTTCTAGGATGCGGTCTTCCATTGATTGGCCTC
>JAKADI010000478.1 GCA_021820675.1 Bacillota bacterium
GCGGATCCCGTCCAATCCGTACCCACAAAACTGCATCTCGTCGTGGATTATTGGGGGAAACTTCTTTTTGCGCCGTCCTTAAGGCTTTGTCCCTCAAGGCTTCCAGGACAGCGGAAAAGGCTCCCTCCCAGACCGAAGCTTCACGTTCTCTATAAGGCAGATACTTTGAGGATGAGACCGTACTTTTGATCAATCATGAGAGTATAGCGCTCACCCCCGGGAAACCATGGATGAAGCAACGGCATTCGCTCAAAGTCAGAGCGGTTCGGGCATGCCGTGTAAATACGACACAAGCGGTCGCTGTGCCAAACAGTCGCTCCCTCCTGCCATGTCAGGTGAACAGCGCTTGACGCCCCATTAATACCCACGAAGCTATCTCGTCCTCAACCACGTTTCGGGAGTTGGGGACGAGCTGTGCGGATCCGTCGATACGGGCCCACGTAGTATCGTTGGTCATAGGAGAGTTACTACCGTGGTGCGACCACCAACGGTGCCATCTCCAATGACTACAGTATGCACCGGCACGGATTGATCCGTGATCACATAGGTTTCGATTCGAATGCGATCGGGGCGTTGCCACCACCAATGATCCTGGGAGACGACGACCCGCCGTCGGTCCCGGTTGCGCTAAACCCTGTCCTTTGCGGCGATTCTTGGCTATACTCGAATCCATCGCGATTCCCCCTCATGGTTGACTTTGGCCGGTACCTCTATTCAACCAAAGGTAGGCAGGAATCGCGAACTGCAAATTCCACGAAATTCGGACTATCTCCCATACCCCGGTTCGTCCGCGTCTAACGCCATTCCTTCTTCCAACTTTCTCATCTTGACGCCCTAAAAATTTGGTAGAATTAAGTCCAAGTGAAGGTTTTCTACTAAAGAAAGAGGGGCATACTTATGGGATGGAGCTCGATCATATTTCTTCCATTCATGGTTACCATGATGATCCTAGCCGCCAGTACGGCCTTTTATCATCAGGCTTCTCGATCGCATGATGATGATACCGTATTTGGTCGTGAACGGATGTATCACGCCTTTCATAATGGATCGAACGGTCTCTATGGGTATTTAGGCAAAACACCCTTAGAAATTGCTCAAGAACGCTATGCGCGCGGCGAAATGAGTCATGAGGAATTTGATTTGATGATAAAACGCCTACGAGAATCCCGGCATAACGGACAACAATGGTAGAACTCACACCCCTATCCTTTGATGTAAGGAGACTCCACCATGCATCATCATGACCACTTTGATCCCGAACAGCTAGCTCAGCGAGAAATTCGACGTCGGGAAATTTTTCCTCCCGACCAGACTTTGAAACACTTTTTGGCACGCCCAGATCTGATCATGGCCGATGTCGGCTGTGGATTGGGCTATTACGCCATTGAAGCCGCTAAGATGTTGACCACCGGAAAAGTCTTTGCCATTGACCGGCAAGAGGATATGCTTCACTGGACAAAAACACGGGGAGACCAGTCGCAATTGACCAATCTTATAACCGTTGAGGCAGTAGCTGAGGACATCCCTTTGGATTCAAGCACGCTCGATGTTGTGTTGATGGCTAATGTTCTACATGACCTAACCGATCCCCATGGTGCAATGAATGAAGTACATCGGTTGCTGAAACCGACGGGAATACTCTTTTTAGTGGAATGGGACAAAGTCCCGACAGACTTTGGTCCGCCGTTAGAAGTTCGTTTTTCGCCCAGCGAGCTAATAACGTTCGTTGAGCGTTATGGATTTGATCGAGTGCAAAAAATTGAGGCGCCTTCCCCCTGGTTTCAAGTAATGGCTCACAAGCCCATTCCATAAGAGAGTGGGCTTGTGAGCGATGCCATCATAGCTGTCGCAGTATTTGTTCGTCATGGCGAAAATTGCGGTCCAACAGCAAAATCATACTCGCCACCAGAATTCGTGACACACCAATAGGATCGTAATCTAATGTTTTACCCAAACGCGTAATATGGTCGTGAAATAGTTGGCTATCCGAAACCATTTCAACCAAAGATTGCAAAGCCGATTGCTGTGTCGTGCCCCATAAGGCCGCCACTTCCATCTCTTCGCCTTCCACAATATCGTGGACATGCTCTGCGTGGATTAATCCGAGTCGTGCACCTAAGGCCAACCACTTTACTAAAATTCGTTTGTTGCGGCGTAATCGTTCGGCAAAAATGACACGCACCGGTTCCGGATAGTCTAAAGTTGGGGCCAATTTTTTATCCGGCATATAATGAATTACGAGGTCTGCAAAAGCCTTTTGTGGTTCAATGTATCGCATAACATCTGGACGCCTTCGCTCAATTTCTTCAAGGACTTCTTGAGGTGTATATCCTCGGGCGCCTGAGTCGCGACGAACCTTCCACCGCACTCGCAGTTCATTGTCGGTATCAAAATAAATTCGTAGATCGAGTGCCTCCCGCAATTTTTCAAGGTATAACGTATGAAGGCCCTCCAGGATAACAATATCCTTGGGCACTATCTCCTCCATCGGGCCAAATCGGCCCGTCGCATGATCATACGTAGGCTTTACAATGGGATGCCCGTGTCTTAAAGTCCATACATGATCAATCAATAATCCGAGACTGTTAGCTTTCCAGGGATTCAACGCTGTAATACGAATAGCGTTGCGTTCTTCACGATCGAGCGAATGGTAATCATCCAGCGTCAAAACCGTTACCCGTTCAACCCCTAGGAGTTCTTGTAGCGCCGCCGCGTAAGTCGATTTACCCGCGCCACTATCTCCCGCTATTCCGATCATTGTAATACGATGACGCCTTGATACCATTCGAAATCCCTCCTATCTCCGCAAGGGCTCAACATCCCTGACCAACCACTATTCACCACTACCAC
>JAKADI010000479.1 GCA_021820675.1 Bacillota bacterium
ACGGGGCGAATGTCGGGTAATACCGGCCATGCAAACACTCCGCTTTGACAAATTTCCATAACCGTTCGATGAGGTTGGGCGAATAGGTCGGTAACCAGAGGGGGCTGACATGGAGGCGTTCCGCCTCCGCCATCACAAAGGCGTTGCGTTGATAGCGGGCATTATATATTACAGTGTATTTAGGTGATGACTTGCGCGGTAATTGCGACATGGATCATGCCTAGTTAGCTGTGATGATGCCATTGACTGGCGCCCATGTCATAGTTGTCATTTTATCATGTGAAGGAGGCTATACATGGCGACAAATCGTGTGGAACCATTCATAAACCATGGTGATCTCAAGATTACTCCCGGGGACATCATTCGACGATGGATTGTTTTAGGAATATTTGTGTCGTTGGGGACGATCTTGGCCACCTTGCATATCCGCAATTTCTCAGTTGCGGATATGCGATTTCTGGGATTGTTGGCCATGGTCATCGGGCTTTGGGCGTTCGATGTTGTTCCGGGCGGCATAGGAGGCCTTATCCTCATGATGGGCGCGGCCGTATTACAAATCGCGCCCGCTTCGATAGATTTCGCGGGGTTTACTAGCCCGATTTTATGGTTGATTATCGGGGGATTAATTTTGGGAGCGGCCGCCAATGAATCCGGCTTGGGTAGACGCCTAGCGCTGCACTTGCTAGCACGGGTGCGTGGGGATAGGCCACTACGACTCCTACTTGTACTTTTCGTTGCGGGAGCAATCGTTACCCAATTGATTCCGGTGGTGTACGCGAGGGTGGCCATCTTTCTCCCTGTCGGCCTCGCAATAGCCCAAGCATGTCGTGCTGCGCCGGGCAGTCGTTATGGGAAATTCTTGATGGCGGCAGTTTTTTTTGCCAGTTCGGGACCGTATCTGGCAACCATGACGGGGTTCGAACCTACATTGACCGCTGTAGCGGCACTCCAACGGGCAGGGCACCCTATATTTTGGGATCAATATTTGATTGAATGGATTATCCCCGGGTTGTTAATGACGTCCGTTCTTTATTTCGGCATCGCGGTCCTGTTGTTCCGGCCCTCGAAAGCGGAACTGCCGACATGGGACAGCGTCGTCTGGAAACAGGAACTTCGAGATCTTGGGGGATTCTCTCGCAAGGAGAAACGGCTATTGGTGGTCTTCTTCGGGGTGACACTCCTGTGGCTGACCGGTTCGCTTACGCATTTATCTCCGACGGTTGTAGCTATTGCTGGGGCGGTTGTGATTTTTCTCCCCGGTATGACTATCTTAAAACCACCTGATGTTGCACGTCACGTCAATATTTTAATGGTTATGCTTTTTGCAGCCGCGCTTTCCATTGGGCCACTCCTCACGCATCTAAAATTAACGGAAGCCTTTGGCCACGCACTGGCCCACGGCTTACCGGTTAATCATTTGGGCCTGGGGTCAGCATTTCTGCTCAGTGCAATTGTCCAGGCGGTGCACATTCCGGTGGGGACGGTAACGGCTGCCATGGCCACGGTGTCACCTATCCTGGAGCGGTATGCTGTTTTGCGCCATGTGAGCCCTGTCGTTACGACGTGGATCGTCGTCGGATCGGCACAGGCATATGTGTTCCCGTACCAAAATCCCACGTTGTTGATGGTCTATAACGAAGGATATTGGACAATGACGGACATGATCAAGATTGGATTACTCGTAAGCGTCGGCGCGTTGCTGCTCGTGCCCCTGTCAACGGTTACGTGGTGGGCGTGGACGATTCACTAGTTTCGAGCAGGGGGATAAGCCAAATACGATTAAAATTCAGACCCTTAGCGATATTAAAGTATCTTGCAAATGATTCCAAGGTGTGGATAATATAGATTATGAGCAAGATTGCTCACCAATAACGCAATACAATATTGTAAATTCGAGGAGGGCTATTATGGCAGAGTTTTTAGATACTGTGAAAAGTTATGTCCGAGGACATAACGCGCTCGAACATCATCCGATGATGGCGCTAATCTATTCAGGTAAGGCTACCCCAGACCAGTTGAAGGGATGGATGAAAGAGTTTTGGGTTATTCCGAAGACCCACCTAATTAATAACGCAGGAAAACTTGCGCACGCGCAGTTGTTTCGGGGGAGTTTTTTGACGCAATTGTTAGATACCCCTTATGACCCAGATATCGTGGCCTTATTGGGAGAAGGAGTAATGGATGAAATGGGCAAGACGGAAATTTCTCCGGTAAACCACTATGATCCATATTGGAAACTCATTGATGCTTTAGGGATTCCCCGTGCGGAAGTTGGTCAGTCCGATCAACTGTTGCCCCATTCCGTATTGACTATGTACGTCTGGTCCACCACTGCGTTAAATTTTTCTCTTCTTGAACTACTTTCGTCGCACAACTTAGTGAACGACACGGTAAACGTACATGCATATCCCAAATTATGTGAAGCCCTGACAAGTCACTACGGATTGTCGCGTGATGCGGTGGAGTGGTTTGATTTGCATGGAGAGGTAGATGTTGAACACGGGAAACGTAGTACCGAGGTTATTGAAAAAATAGTCAAGACCGCAGAAGACCGCGAGACGGTGTGGCATGCGGTCCGCTTAGGTTTAGCGATTAAGTGGACGCTCTTTGATGGCGTGTACCACGCCTATGTGGATGGGAGCTATACGCGTCCGTAAGGCTTCATTTCGTCTTATAATGGATGGCTGGATACCACAAATCACCTAAAGACCCGCGGTAAAATGTCAAGTACTATTTTTTGACCCAGCGGGCGCAAAAAAGGCACAACAACCCTAACTGGTTTTAGCAACCAGTTATTGGCAGGGAGGAAATGGTAAT
>JAKADI010000480.1 GCA_021820675.1 Bacillota bacterium
CGAGCGGAACCACCGTATTGACGAGTCCCATGTCCAGGGCTCCTTGGGCGGAGTATTGGCGACAAAGGTACCAAATTTCCCGTGCTTTCTTATGGCCCACAATGCGGGCTAACAATGTGGCTCCATAGCCGGCGTCAAAGCTTCCGACTTTAGGGCCGGTTTGCCCGAAAATGGCGTTATCGGCGGCAATGGTTAAGTCGCAGACAATGTGCAGAACATGCCCGCCTCCAATAGCATAGCCTTTTACCATGGCAATAACTGGTTTGGGCAAAGCCCGGATTTGTTTCTGCAAATCCAAAACGTTCAGGCGAGCAACCCCTTCATCGTCAACGTAACCGCCGTCACCGCGAATACGCTGGTCGCCACCTGAGCAAAAGGCCTTATCACCTTGGCCAGTGAGAATTGCGACACCAAGCTTAGCGTCATCGCGCACGATATTAAAGGCATCGGATAATTGGAACAAGGTTTGGGGGCGGAAGGCATTGCGAACTTCGGGGCGATTAATAGTAATTTTGGCTATGCCTCCATACTTATGCAATAAAACATCGGAATACTCCTTTTTCAACGTCCACTGAATCGACATACTATCACCTCATTTAGGATTAAAGTGTTTCACGGCCGAAAGAAAATGTTCAGGTTGTTCCAAGTGCACCGTGTGCCCTGCGCCGTCTACGACCACGAGGTCGCTCATGGGTAACAAGCGATGGAGTTTTTCCCCTAGAGTCCGATATTTGTCATCGTGTTGACCGGCGATGATCAGTGTCGGAGCTCGGTAATAGGGCAGAATTGGCCACAGGGATGCCTGTTGCCCTGCTCCCGCTGCCCTCAGGCTTTGGGCTAGTCCATAGGGTTTGTGGCTCAGCCGAATCTGTCTTTGATGCTCAAGTACGGCCGGCGGCAAGGTATTTTGCGTGGCAAACAAAGAAAGATTGCCCCAGTACTGGACAAACCATTCGAGACCCCGTGCATCAATTTGGGCCGCAAGATCATCGTCACTATACCGGCGTCTGGATCGTTCAAGGGTGTCTTCAATTCCAGCTGTCGTACTTTCCAGGATAAGAAATTCAACCAGAGAGGATGCATAAAGACCAAGGTGTAATGCCAGTCGTCCTCCCATGGAATAGCCTAACACACCAGATTTCTTAACCCCTAGATCCCGAAGAATTTTTGCAAGATCCTGGGCCGTCACGTCCAGAGCCATGTCCCGCCTATTGGCGGTCACAAAGCTTTCGCCATGCCCAGGCAGATCGGGCACAATGATCCAGTATTTTTGCGTTAACCCGGGTACAATGGAGTTCCATGAGGCATGACTGCCAGTAAACCCATGGAGGAGCAGAAGGGGGGGCGATGAAGGATTACCAGACAGATAGATCTGATATCCACGGTGATTATCGACCATAACCTTTTCAAATGCTGTCGGCATCATATATCTCGCCTACCCTTCTTGATCGTTGTCACCGGCCAGGTGTGTTAAGTCTGCCAAAACTTCTCATGGAGGATTACGTTTTCTGAACGGTTTACGGTTCGCCACTCTAAAATTCGTAATCCTTTTAGCGGCACCAATTCCGTAATAGCCCGGTCTAGCTCTTTCACAGCTTCCGCGCGGCGATATTGGGCTTGGTACAAGGAGGCAACCGGCTCAAATGACAGTCCGTGAGGTGTGCCAAACAACGCCTCAAATTCCGTGGGGTTGATTTTGCTTTGGGGCAGAAAAGAAAAAATTCCTCCTCCATTATTGTTGATGACAATAACCAGCACATTTAAATGATATTTAGTGGCCGCCAACAACCCATTCATATCATGATAAAACGCTAAGTCTCCTGTTACTAAGACGGCTTGCGAGTGAACTGCGGCGATGCCCATCGTTGTCGAGATGATACCATCGATGCCGTTGGCTCCGCGATTAGCCCAAAACTGGATGTTTTCATCGGGATCTTGGGTAAAAGTGTCCAGATCTCGTATTGGCATGCTATTGCTAACAAAAATATCAAGGGGGCCAAGCGGTTTTATCCAGCGGACAAGATGGTAGTACAAATATGGTTCTGCTGGTTCTTGAAGTCTCCCAATTTTTTTTTGCAGAGTCACGAGCATGTTTTCGTGATTCTGCTGCCAAAATTGATACCATTGAGAATCGGTGACGATACTCAGGTCCGTCAAATTTTGGGTTAGTTCTCTCAGTGCCGGTTCAATTTGGCCGGAAATAACTTGTCCTTTCTGTAGTTGCGGCTCTCTGTAGCTGTTGTCACCGTCAAGGCTATAAATCCAACTGTTTTCCGTATATCGATTCAGGGCTTTAGAGGTCATAGGCGCTCCTAGTCTAATAACGCATTCAGGAGCGGGAAAAGTATCGGGATGAATCCGCAAAAAGGAATCATAGGTTCCGAAGATACGGTGGTTTAAGCCCCGAATATTGGACAGGGGATCCGCAAAGATTGGCCACTGCAGGACATGCGACAGGCGAAGGATGTGATCTAAAACCGGACGCATAAAACCGGGTCCCGCTAAAATCAACCCGTGGCGAAAGGCGCGAAGGCTGTGTGCGATCTCATGGATTTCTTGCGGCGCCGCAGATAAAATACTAGGAATCACTCTGGGTTGCATAATGTCCACGCCCCTGCCCGGATCCGGCACGTCTATCACCAGTGGCTCTCGAAAGGGGAAGTTCAAATGCACGGGTCCTTGAGGAGGTGTTAGGGCTTCATACACGGAACGCCCTGCAGCAATCGCGGCAAAGCGGTCCAGCACTTCGGCTCCACCCGCCGTAGGCATGTCTTGAAACCATTTGACATGACGGCCGTAAA
>JAKADI010000481.1 GCA_021820675.1 Bacillota bacterium
GTATTTACGTCGATATCGTATCGGGAATTCCATTGTTTTCATCGCAGGACAAATATGACAGCGGTTGTGGTTGGCCCAGTTTTACGCGGCCATTAAATCCACAAGAAATCGACGAGAGACAGGATTTAAGTCACGGCATGGTTCGAACCGAGGTACGCAGCCATACGGCCAACTCTCATTTGGGCCATGTCTTTAATGATGGTCCTCAAGAGGCCGGAGGCTTGCGTTATTGCATTAATTCCGCTGCCTTGCATTTTATTCCGAAGAACCGCATGGAACAAGAAGGTTATGGGGACTATCTCGGGCTATTTGACACGGAATCGTAACCATTGCCTGTTAAACCCCCGCGCTCTCGCGAACCTCAGCCAAACGGGCAGCGAAAAGACGCCAGATACCTTTACCCTTGCTCTTCACTGTAGGAATCGCCGTCGTTTCCCGACCCCTGGTCCTCTTCGCGCGCGCTGCAGGGTAGGGGAAAATACCGTGCCATAGAACGTCGCCGTGATGGATTAGCCACTCATGGAGATTTGGGGACGATATGCATATGGATAGCCACGCACTACGTTGCTGCAAGGGAATTTTCCGGTATCTCCTCATAAAAACAGACCCGCGGCAAACGGGGTCTGCAATTTATAACTACAACGTGGCCAAAAGATCCGACGTCCGCTAATTACGAGTCAGCAAAATCGCAAAACGCGTGGGACCAGATTCTTGGTATTCCACCGCAAAAACACCCGGTTGCTCCGCCTCAAGCTGATAAAGTAGAGGCTTAGGGTCGTGATCATTGATCAGCAGTGCCGAGTATCCATGGGGCAGAGCGTCAAATGTCGCAAGAATGGTTTGATGCTTTACCGGCGGCGGTAACAACGGGGCATTGATGATAATCGCGGGCTCAGCCATAAATCATACCTCCTGGGTAACGTGGATTTGTAACACTAACGAGTGTATCCGTCCGATTCAGATCGCATCGTGACAAGAATCACACTTGGAGTGAGAGCATGAGAAATTATCACTATCCATCGCCCGTTTTCGCGCTTGTGGAAGATCCTGCGCCCGCTTATCAATCAGGTGAAATTATTCCCATGTGATCGGGAGCAGGATCATGGTCCGCCACCATCCGTCGGCGTTGATCCCGCAAGTCTGCCAAGCTACCGGCTCCGGTTAAGAACATCGCCACTTTCAATTCCAATAAAAACTGGTCCAGAACGGCGATCACTTCTTCTGTGCTGTGGGTGGCGGCTTCCAACAGAGGATGGGCAATTCCTATCAAATCAGCCCCCAGCGCCAAGGCCTTGGCCGCGTCCAGCCCATTGCGAATTCCCCCGGAAGCAATCAATGGAAGTTTGGGCAACCGGGCGCGGCACAACACTAGGCTACGAGCGGTATTAATACCCCAATTGGCGAACACTGTAGCCAGTCTCTGCCGGCTCGCATCTTGTGCCCGCATACCTTCGATTTGAGCCCACGACGTGCCACCAGCACCACTGACGTCAATTCCTTGGACATTACACCGCACCAGCGCTTCGGCAATATCTGGATCGATGCCGCATCCGACCTCTTTGATCAGCACCGGCACCGGTAACTGGGCTGCGACGGCATGGATTTTATCCAGTAGTCCCAGAAAATCGGTGTTTCCTTCGGGTTGAATAGCTTCTTGTAAGGGATTTAGGTGTAAAAACAGGCCATCGGCCCGGATAGCGCCGATAGCTTCGCGCACGGCATGGATGCCCATTCCATAATTCAGTTGTACGGCACCAAGATTGCCAAACAGCACAATTTCCGGAGCCACTTCCCGTACGACCGTAAAGGACGAACGTGTCCATGGTTGTTCCAACATCACGCGTTGGCTCCCCACTGCCATCGCCAGACCTCGTTCCCTGGCGGCTTCTGCCAAATGGCGATTAATTTCCCGGCCCTGGTCTGTCCCCCCAGTCATACTGGATATCAATACCGGCGCCGATAGTGGATGGCTCAAAAACGTCGTCTCTAACGAGATGCGGGCAAAGTCGACCTCAGGTAGTGCCCGGTGTATCAATTCAACATCATCAAATCCCGTTGTGCGATTCATGGCGACTTGCTTGGTTAAGGCGATATGAATGTGGTCCTCTTTTCTCTTCCCAATGTCACCCATTGGTGGCTCCTTCCTACCTCGGCTGTGGTTTGTTCCCGTCGCTTCAGCGCGACTGCCGAAGCTTTAATGGCCATATGAACCGCCCCGGTTCTCTCCAGTGTCCGTCAATGAAGCATAGCCTATGAGTTCTGTAGCCACGCGGAACACGGTGCCTCAGAGCGACTTCACGCCTCTTTTTCAGTTTACCATCTGGTTTCATGCAATGGCTCTAACGGACACGAGGCTCCTAAAAGCATCTCCAAATTCCCACTTCGTTTGCCGTGCATGTGGCCAAACCCTACAAAGAGCCATCAACAATGGATCTCGGGCATCAGATTAGAGCCCTGAGCAAAGCTGATTGTACTGGTCTGGGTCCTGTCCCAGTCCCGTAGCGCCATTCGAACATCCCCACGGCTAAAGCATTGCTCGCAACGTCGTCTGCAGTCGATCATTCATGCGGAGGCGCAAGTGTATTGACGACACATCTTAGTGCGCGACGTGGATGCCTCGACCAATTTTCAGCTTTCGATGTACTACTGTACGATGCCAATGCCGGCTAAACTTTTGGCCTTATCGGCCCAACAAGCCGACATCCCCAGGGCCCAAAGACCAGGACTCTATTCCCTAAATACCTAATTGTACGATGAACGCTGCGACTATTCCGGCCAGCATATTTCCCTCGCTCACAA
>JAKADI010000482.1 GCA_021820675.1 Bacillota bacterium
GCGCGGGCCACAAATCCGGAATCCTCCCCTGCAGCCGAAGCATATCAATTTGTCCGACAAATGACCCAGTTAGATTCCCACCGTGTCACGCCTGAATGCCTCGAGGCAAGGTCCTTGGACCGAGGGTTGGAATCTTAATATGGGCTACGGCCGGTACACGATGATTGCGCTGGCACAGGTCGATTCCGCATTGCCAATGGCGGCCTTATACTGGCCTCATCTAGGCAGCGCCATCACGGCCCCCTCGGGTAAGATGGTCAATAAAATCAACCCGTGGGGGGAGAATCCTTCACTGCTGCTGATATTCTTGGGTATCAATGCGCTTTGGCCGATGTCCCTCTGTAGTAGTATATAAATCACACTGCGTTAGTAGCTTTCATGGCTCCCATAGATGTGAAGACATCATGTGGGTACCCAAACAAGTGAGAAACGGCCTTTCATGCAAGAGGATCCGCATATGTCTTGACCTAGCTTTTTGTTCAAACACGGGCCGTATGAAGAAGCCTGACCCGGATGATCGCATCCGGGTCGCACAAGGCATACGGTTTAAAGGTTGGAAAATGAGTGTGATGCCGGAGTTACGGATTCGGTCACCGGGCGAGCCACGCGTTCCAACGGTTGCCGTTCAGCTTTAACACCCAGCCAGAGAGCCGTGACACCGCCGAGCATCATTAAGAACGCCCCAACAAGATAACCGGTAAAAACATGGCCTATCGAGTGAGTTTGAATCAATGCCCCAAAAATCGGGGGAGCCACGACACCGCCCACCAGGGTTCCCACCGCATACACAAAGGCAATCGCCATCGCCCGGCCTTCGACGGGAAAGATTTCACTAGCTGTCAGATAGGCGGAACTCGCTCCCGCAGAGGCAAAGAAAAAAATAATGGACCAGGCGACCGTGATGGTCGTCGCCGTCAACAGATGGTGTAAGAAGAGTTCGGCGGAAACCAGCAACAAGAATCCCGAGACAAGGTACGTGCCGGCAATCATCGGTTTTCGACCCCAACGGTCGAACAATGGCCCCAATATCCAGGGACCTAGCAAATTTCCTATCGCAAATGGGAAGATATAGTAGCCTACATCGGCCGGATTTACCCTGAAAAACGTCGTGAGTACTAACGATTCGGTAAAGAAGATGGCGTTATATAAAAAGGCCTGGGTCACCATGAGGGACAAGCTGAGCACAGTCCGTTTGGGATATTGGCCAAATAAGATTTGGGCAATGGTACCCATGCCAATGGTATTGCGCGGATCGATATCAATAGCCCACTGGGGTTTGGTTAAAGTCACCCCCGTCGACTGGGAAATCCTCCGCTCAATTTCAGCCATGACCTTTTCGGCTTCTTGCACTCGTCCGTGGGTTAATAGCCAGCGGGGGCTTTCGGGTACCAGCCTCCGAACCAGGACAACGGCAAGCGCTAAAATGGCCCCCAGCAAAAATGTCAGTCGCCATCCCCAGTACGGGTTAACCAGGTGGGGATTGAGCAGCAGGATACTTTCCAAACTCCCAATCATCGTCCCAATCCACCAACTGGAGTTAATGGCTAAATCGGTCCAACCCCGACGCCGCGCGGGAATGAGTTCATCGATAGCAGAATTGATGGCGGCATATTCGCCGCCGATGCCAACGCCAGTGAGAAACCGAAATACCCCGAAGCTGAAAAAATTCCATGATAAACCCGTTAATACCGTAAAGACCGCATACCATACGAGCGTCCACAGGAATAATTTTTTGCGTCCCAATCGGTCGGTCAAATAACCGAGAACCAAAGCCCCCGTGACTCCCCCCGCCAAATATAATCCCGCTTCCAAACCCACCTGGCCAGCGGTAAGATTCAGGCCCACATGCTGTTGTAACACTGAGCCAATCGATCCGACGATGGTGACTTCGAGCCCATCCAAGATCCAGGTAATTCCTAAAGAAATAATAATCAACCAATGCCAACGGCTCCAGGGTAACCGGTCCAATCGCGCGGGAATATCTGTGTGGTAGATTTGTGAGTTTTGGCCCATTGCCACGTCCACCTTTCGTCACATCGCCTGGCACATCACACGTACGCGCGTTGCTTGCAGCTCGTTACGTCACGACATGTCGTCTCCCATATAGAGTAACAACGTACCAATGATTCGGAGATTCAATTAAGTACGAATATTAAATTCACCATATCACATTTGCCTAGTTGATAGGAATATGGAAAGGTACGCATCGATGTCAATGATGCTAAACAACAGTGCCGAATCCATAGCCATCGTCCGCATAGGCAAGCCGTGCCCTGTCAAGAAGAAACAAGAAGAATCTAGAGAACTCCCTTTTAACCGTCCACCCACGATTTTCGGGATTTGAGTGTAGACTGAGTGAATAATGACCAGCAGAGGGATTCCACCAATCAACAAAACTGGCACGCCTCCCCCAGCCTATGCGAGAAGCCTGCCAGCTCATATTGGTGATCCATCAGGCTGATACTTGGCGTAAGCGAACTATGCCCGCCGGTGCCTTGCGGTGGCAGGATGCTTGCGTCATAGTTTCCTACCCGCTGTTGCCGGTCTTGCAACTCCACCAGCTTAAAGCAATGGAACCATTGACGCCCGATCTTGGTCCGAAGTTTCGAGTTGGCTAACATACACACACTCAGGGTAATTCTCGCAAATGGCGTAAACGTCACCTGTGAGTTTGAGAGTTTGATGACGTACAGGATACCGATGGCACACCGGGCATAACTCCTCATTAACGCGAGACATCGAAAATCCCCCCTCGTGAAATGTTTCACATCAATCTTCAATTGAATTATACCA
>JAKADI010000483.1 GCA_021820675.1 Bacillota bacterium
ATTTTGTAACGCCTGATCAATCCGCCTTCCTTGATCTACCTTACCACGCTTTAATCGCTCTAATAGAGCTTCCGTTGTTAAATCAACCAAGCGAATCTCATTAGCTTCCCGTACCACCGAATCTGGTACCGTTTCCCTGACACGAATCCCAGTGATTTGCCGAACCGTATCGTTTAAAGACTCCAAATGCTGAATATTTAATGTGGACCACACATTGATGCCAGCCGCCAACAGATCCTCGACATCTTGATACCGCTTCTGATTTTTGCTGTTATCCGCATTGGTGTGAGCCAATTCATCAACCAGCACCACATCAGGCCCTCGAGCCATAATTGCTCCGACATCAAGTTCCCCGACTTCGAGTCCCTTGTAGGTACCTTTTGCCAAAGGCACAGCTTCCAGACCTTGGGTCAATTCCGCCGTTTCCTCGCGTCCATGGGTATCAATAATTCCTATTACTACGTCAATGCCTTGCTCCTTCGCAATGTGTGCATCACTCAGCATGGTATAGGTTTTGCCAACTCCGGGAGCGGCACCAAGATAAACTCGATGCTTTCCCCGTGACATACGCCGGATGTCTTCTAAAATTTCTTCTGGCGTCCTGCGTTTGTAAGTAGAAGCCAAATGCCCTGTCGCCCTTTCTACACAAAATCCTAGACAAACCCCATTCGCTGTCGCTATTTATTCCTGTCTTAACATTCAGATATCCATATGAAAAAGTTTGTTAGAGATTGTGCATCCGGAACCCATCCTTCCGAAAAAACTCCTTACGCCGATAGCGTCACACAGAGAACCCACCTGAGATTCGAATTCTACACGCGATTATAACATGCTCCCTGCGAAACAGAATAAGTTGACCTCATATCGACATCCCTATGACATCACTACGGCGTCTGCCCGTGCGGCGACGGATAAAGAACATACCCGATTCCGGCTTGGGTCAAAAGATAAACCGGCAAGCGAGGGTTGGGTTCAACGTATGACCGTAATTTACGGACATAAACACGCAAATATTCATGATCTCCTTGATACTCTGGTCCCCAGACGGCGGCTAGCAAATGGTCATGTGTTAAAACCTTGCCACAGTGCATCATAAATTCTCGCAGAAGTTTCCATTCGGTTGGTGTTAGGTGAATGGTCTCCCCATCTACTGACAGATGATGGTATTCTTCATCCAATCGTAGTCGTCCGCATTCCGGCGTGGGCATTTCAACCACTGATTCATAGCTCCGCCGGAGCAAAGCCCTTATTCGCGCCAAAATAGCATCGGGTGAAAACGGTTTGGTCACATAATCGTCAGCGCCCAAATCCAGTGCCCGAATCATATCATGCTCGGTGTCAAGTGCAGTCAAGACCAAAATCGGAATGTTGCCGGTTTTGCGTATCCGTCTACACACTTCAAACCCATCCATTTCGGGTAAGCGTAAGTCTAATACCACTAAGTGGGGTTCCTCCGCAAATACCCGATGTAAAGCATCCCACCCGTCATGCGACTGGATAACTCGATATCCGGACAGTCTTAAATGGGTACTAATAAGACGAAGATATTTGGGCTCATCTTCGACGACAAGGATGCGATATGCGCCATCAGGGCGGCTAGCCATGGTTGTTTGAGCTTCCTTTCACATGTTCTTCCATCGGCAACGCCATCCCGACCACAAAGCCACGGGGTTGCACATTTTCTGCCCATACGCGGCCATGATGAGCATCAACAATACGTTTGACGATACTCAGCCCTAGGCCCGATCCTCTCTTGTCGGATTGGGCCGCTGCCGAACTGCGGTAAAAGCGTTGAAAAATCCGTTCTAAATCCTGGGCTCTTACCCCTGAACCTTCATCACCTACTCGTAAGGTCCACCACTCACCGGTTCTGTCAATGTCGATAAAGATTTGCCCCGGTGAATACTTAATGCTATTTTCCACAATATTGACGAGAGCTTCAAATAAATACTCAGGATCGCCGAACACTTCTATATTTTCGGCCGAAATCCTGATACGTTGCCGATCCGCAGGCATTATCCTCCGCAACAGCCCTATAATCCAGGGTTTAAGAGAAAACTCCCGAACACGAAGCGTAATTCCTTGCTCCTCAATCTTAGACATCTTCAGTAAATTATCTATTAGCTGTTCTAGTTGTTGGCTTTCCTCCACTATGGTGGTCAAAAAGTCCCGCCGCTCGTCCGGCTCCAGACGATCAAATAAGTTGAGCAGCGTTTCACCATAGCCTTTAATTAAGCCTAAAGGGGTTCGTAGTTCATGCGAAACATTAGCTAACAGCTCAGAGCGTCCGCGAGCCATTTGTTGGTAAATTTCAGCTCGACGGGCCTGCTCTTCCAATGCCGTATGGGTCAAGATCGTACTAATTTGCACCGCTATGATCTTCAGAACTTCTTGATGCCGATAAAACCAGGTATCTTCCGTCGCCCACAAGGCAAAAAAGCCCCAGATGTTTTCGTGCATAAAAAGGGGCAACAAGCCGATATTACGTACCCGCAGACCTGGGAAGACCGTTAAAAAATCAGATGACTCTCCCGAGTACATGGGCCTTGGATCATGGATCAATTGCCCTAAAAGACCCATCTGAGGTTCGAGAAACACTTGGGGAACTGGCAACGCGTCGCCCAAGATACTTGGCCCCGTGGAAACCAACACAGACAAGGCGTTTTTGGGATCACTGCGCCATTGCCACACCTCGGCGCCTTCCAACGCCATTTCCTTTTGGACTTGTTCTAAAACACGGCCAATGGCCTGCTCCGGGTGGTTGAGAAAATGAT
>JAKADI010000484.1 GCA_021820675.1 Bacillota bacterium
AGTTTAGGATGCTGCCCGTCGGCTCCGTGTATGACAATCACCGAAAATGGCCATGATTTTGGGCCGATTTTCTCAGATGCTCCGATGACACCATTCCTACTCCCTGAGTTAACCGGTTATGTATGAATCGATATCAACCGCAACGTTATCGGAATGGCTGCCACAGCGGTGATAATTGTAGCCCACAAAGATAAATAGGGGGTTTTCGCGGCGGTACGCCCTACGGGTTTCATACGACCTCCATCAGGAACAAGAGTCATCGCGAACCGCTTCCGCCCTTAGGACGTGTTGCGGATATTGCGATCGCGATTTTTTAGCATTGTGCCGTTATTGTACCATGCTGGTTGCACCACCGGTTCTACCCATTGGGGAAATTTGCGAAATCAGATGGATGACATGCCAAAAACTTCTTGACAAGTTAAGAAACCCTAGATATTATAAAGTCAACGAAAGACAAAGTCACAAAAAGGAGATGTGATGGAGTATGACGATGTGGGACGAATTCTTCCGCCCGTTGGAACACGTGGAATTTGTGCCGGCGACAAATATTATCCAAACGGATGATGAATTTCGAGTGGTATTGGCGTTGCCGGGGTACACACCCGATCAATTAAGCATGGATATTGCGGGTAACGGCCTGGAAATCCGCGGTAAAGGCGGTTCGCCTAATGACGAAAAGGAGATCTACTTACGGCGGGAAATCTGGCAATTACCCTTCCGGTACCGCGTGGAATTGCCGGACCGAGCGCTGGCGGACGGCATTACCGCGGAATTGCAGGGGGGAATGCTCACTGTGCGTATTCCTCTCCAAGGAAAACGTGTGATCCCTATTCAAATCCAAAACGCCGACAAGGCGAAAAGCATTGAGGCATAACTTACACAGGATAATAGGGACCCCCGCCGCGTAAGAGTGGCAGGGGTCCTGCTTTTGTCGGAGAAATACTATAAAAGGATCATTCGGCCCTTGACACAACGTGAACACGCATGGTCCATAAATGATAAAGACCACGAGATGGCATCAGTCCATACAACTGACGACAGTGCATCCGGCCTGGGACGCAAAGACCTGCACGACCGACAAGACTGATTCTCATTCGCTTTAAGACGACTAGTGACTGTCCGCTTCCGTATAATGGCCATGAAGGGAGTCGAAAAATTGGCACCGGCCTATCCGGGGCTTTGAGTTTAGACTCTCAAGGAGGTCATCACACCGATGCAGCAGATTGCGCCGTATGTTCATGAAGAAAAAGTGCGCCATACCCCTAAAGCCCGTTCCATTCGGGAAGTCGTTTTCGGCGTGAATGATGGTCTGGTGTCGATAACGGGTCTGGTTGTCGGGGTGAGCGCATCGCATATGGCATCCCGCCAAATTCTCTTGGCCGCGATGGCAGCGGTGGTGGCGGCGGCTGTAGCGATGGGACTGGGCCAATATCTATCGACCGTTGCCCAAAACGAGTACTTTTTAGCGGAACGATCCCGCGAAATGAGGGAAGTTCATGAAGTTCCCCTGGAGGAAACCGCGGAGGTGGAGAGCATTTACAGAGCTCAGGGATTTTCGGGTGAGCAAGTCGAAATGCTAACGCGCCACACTACGGCCGACAAGGACCGATGGGTGGACTTTATGATGAAAGAAGAACTTGGTATTATTTTAGAGAGTATGGATAGTCCATGGGTTTCCGCTCTTATTATGGCTTTGGCGGTTATCACCGGATCTTTGCCTCCCGTCCTTCCTTTTGTTATAGTCCAGCAGCCGGGAGCAGCCATGACGTGGGCTATTGTTTTGGCGAGTCTTACCGCGTTCGCTTTGGGTGTATTGAAATCTGTCGTGGGACGGACGTCCTGGATTAAAGGCGGGGCCCAATTCTTCGTCGTGACCGCTCTAGCCATTCTGATTGGAATTTTTGCCGGACACGGACTGGGGGCGTTAATGACGGGATGATCGATGATCCGTACATGCAAGCTTTGGCGGATCTGCTGCAAGAAGAAGACGCGGCGGGATCCCCATGGTTCTGGCCTGAATCCCATCGCATGCGTCAGGCGCTGTGGCTAAAGAAAATTCTTACGACGGAAGAATTGCAGTGGCTGACAATATGGCTGCTGCGGCATCCCGGCATTGTGTGAAATCTTCCCTGTGAGCAGCAAGTTCCCCTAGGTCATCCGGGGAGCCGGTTATTGACCACTCCCATCCGTAAAACAATCATCATCGATGCACCTATCGAAAAAGTGTGGAAGACTGTTTTTGGTCAAAGGCGATTGCCGCATGGTTTATGGTGACTCCCGTTATGTTACCAGGTTGCAAAATGATACCCCCTGAGTCGAGTGGAGTTTGATGGTGAATGGGCTTGGAGCGAGGGTTTCGGGTCCTCAACAGGCCCTCATGCTAACGTAGCGTGGATTGGCGTTGAGGCGGACGTGTCAGGGGGATGTCGGCCACCAGGGCGACACTCAAAAGAATCACAAACAATCCCATGGTTGTGCCCATAGACACGGTTTCATGAAGAAACAGCCATCCCCACAAAACTCCGAACGCCGGTACCAGAAAGGTGACACTGAGTGTCTTGACGGGACCGACACGGCGAATCAGACGGAAGTACAGCAAATACCCCCAGACGGTGGAGAGCAGCGCCAGCCCGAGGACAGACCCCATCACACCCAGTCCCGGTACGCGATGCGGCAGAAAAAATACGGCCAGGGGGGTCAACAAGATTCCTGCCGCCAGTTGTTGGCCTAGGGCTAATGTGAGGGGCATTTCCCCAGGGAAGTACCGC
>JAKADI010000485.1 GCA_021820675.1 Bacillota bacterium
ATGGTGCACGCGCATCCTGCGCGATTGCCTCTTCGCCGTCCCTGCGGGCAGAGCGTCAGCGCCATGGCCATCTACGCCCCTCATCCCGTACGTCCCGCACGCTCTGCAATCTCCCTGGCTTCTCAAACTCCTTGAGACATGCCGCCATCCACAGCCCACTGCGCACCGGTGACGTACCGTGCCTGATCGGATACCAGGAACGTCGCAATATCCGCAATTTCCTCGGGGCTGGCCATGCGTTTAAGCGGTATATGGTATCCTTGAACAGCCTCATTTAGGTAGTCCCCGTACTCTTCGGGCGTCCCCTCGAATCCCCGTTTCCATGCGTCCGTCGCCACCAACCCCAAACCCAGCGCGTTGACCCGGATATTATACGGGGCCAATTCCCGGCTCATCAATTTGGTGAGGGTTAACGCCGCGCTGCGGACCACACTCGACGCATAAAAATCCCTGTCGGGCTCCTTGGCAAAAATGGAATTAATCAGTAAAATGCTTCCCCCGCCCCGCTGTTTCATGCCAGGAACCAAGGCTTGGGCCAATCTCGTCAATGACAACACTTTGACGGAAAACTCCTCGAACCATTGTTCCTCCGATAAGGTCATTATCGTGCCTCTTTGGCTTGTGGCACCGTTATTCACGACGATATCGACCCCGCCGAATTTCTCGGTAGCTCGCCTGACGGCCCTATCGACCTGATCTCTTGCGGTCACGTCACACACCACCCCCGCCACCCGCGGGGATCCCCATTCAGCTTGCAGGGATTGTTCCACACCAGAAACGGCTTCCGGCGTTCGGCTGCAACAAAGAACCTTGGCTCCCGCAGATAAAAATGCCTTGACAATACTCAGCCCGATCCCCCGCGTGCCACCCGTCACGAGGGCGACCCGTCCGTTCAATAAGGGGTCTTTCATCGGCTTTCCCCCGTCAACCGGGTCACGGCCGCCGCAGCACAGGACAAATCTTGTTCCGCCGTTCCCCCCGATACGCCGACAGCTCCCACGACGTGCCCGTCTTGTTGAATGGGAAGTCCTCCCGCGAAAATGACCAACCGCGGGGTATGGACAATGCCGTGCAGCAAGGCAGGATTCTCGGCGATCATGGGATACCACTTGTCCGTAGGCAACCCGAAAGCCGCGGCGGTATAGGCTTTATCTTGAGCAATCGTTTCACTTAACAGGGGAGCCTGGTCCATTCGCGTGTAGGCCACTAACCGGGCCGACGCATCGACAACGGCCACACACACGGAGACACCCATGCTCTTAGCCTGCTCGCGAGCCGCGGCGATCGCAACGGTCGCGGCTTCTTCCGTCAACGTCATGGTTTGACGACAAATTTTCTCCATGTTGCTCACCTCTTTGAGGATTTTGAAACATCTGCTGCACGCGCTTTTGCCATCCCGTCCCCGTTATCTCCAACCATCTTATCGAGTGTGGGGCAAAGGCTCTGTTAAGATGTCCCGTTCCGCCTCTTCGCCCACCGGGTGACGCGAATTTATGGTGTGCACACCACGCTTACTATCCTGGCCGATGGCCGAATCGTGCCGTAATCAAATCTCCGGCATTGAATACCAACGCTTGAGAAAGAGAATCCGACAACAAACACCAGATCGCCGACCTCTAAGCCTTCATCATGATCGCCCTACCGGTTAACAAGCCAAGCCACGCGCTGGCACGATGCCCCAGGACTCCCCTCACAACCCATGTTCAGCACCGTCTGGCACTGTACCCCACTGAGCGGAAATGACCTGCACCAAATCGTCGCAGGATTCTGGACATTTACGATGGGCAACGCCCGCTCAGCATGGGAAACGGTCATCGGCATGAGCGCCCCAGGAAACGGCACCTTCACTACCATTCCGCCCTATAACTTAGCGCACATGGGGCGTCCTCCGCGGGATAACCTGTGTAATGCCATGCTTCCGTGGCTTTATAGGGTATTGGAAATCTCCGACCATCGAAAGTCCGGGAGAATCCTGAGATTTCACGAGGGAATATCCATCACCGTCATCCCTTCGGTCCTCACAATTTAATGCAAACGTTTTTGAGTTCAGTATAAAATTCGAAACTGTGTACTCCCCCTTCACGGCCAATACCGCTTTCTTTCATGCCGCCAAAGGGAGTGCGCAAATCTCGGAGAAACCAGGAATTGATCCAAACAATTCCCGCTTCCAGCTCGGCCGCTATGCGGTGGGCATGAGTTAAATTTTGCGTCCAAACCGTGGCTGATAGCCCGTAACGGGTGGCGTTAGCCCGGGCAACCGCCTCTTCCACCGTGTCAAACGACTGTATCGTCGAAACGGGCCCAAAAATCTCTTCCTGAATTACGCGCGAGGAATCAGGAAGTTCGGTTATCACGGTCGGTTCCAAAAAATATCCCTGCGCACTTAATCCCCGCAACCCCTCAGGCCGCCTTCCCCCGGCTAACACTCTACCCCCGTCAGTTTGCGCCAAGGCAATGTAGCCTTCCACCTTTTGCCGATGTTCCTCGCTAATCAACGCCCCAACTTCGGTGGCAGGATCCATGGGATCTCCCACGCGAAGTGTCCGTGCCCGAGTAGCAAATTCTTCAACAAATCGATCATAAGCTGATGCTTGCACCAAAATCCGCGCGGGTGATAAACACACTTCTCCTTGATTGCTAAAACTCGATCGCAAAGCCGTTTCGATTAGCGGACCAAAATCTGCGTCTTCAAGAACAATCATGGAGTTCTTTCCGCCCAATTCAAACGATACTCGCTTGAGCGTACTAGAAGCCTGGGCCATAA
>JAKADI010000486.1 GCA_021820675.1 Bacillota bacterium
TGATCAGGAAGCCGTTGATAGCCATGATCCTATCGAAAAACTTTTTGTACCGGGTCTCATCGTCCGTTACGAAACAGCGAACTCGTGCCTGAACATACAAATCGTTTCATGGTACGACGGCTATTCACGGCTAGAACATACATTTCTTGTTATGGCTCAAAGCGTCGAGCGCTCAGAACGTTTACCTTCTACTTAGTGAATGGAGTTATTTCTATTCGAGTATTCTTCGGCATCAGATGATAAGCCGTTGCGTCCATTTGCAATGGCGTAATTGTAATGGATCCGGCAGCCAAGGCCCCGACATCAGTACCTTCGTCCTCCGTGATGTCTTGAACCCGTCCCGCTAACCAGAAATATTCCCGGCCGCGGGGATCCACGCGTTTGTGGAAATCATTCGCATACTCTCTTTGCCCTAGCCGGACCCAACGCATTTGCGACGGCGTGCCGTGGCTACTTGATGGAAAGTTGACGTTATATAAAATTCCTTGAGGGGGGGATTGAAAATGTTGGCCAAATATCCATGTTTTGGTAAAATAGGCCGCCCACTTAAGCCCATCAGCATCTTGACCGTTGTAGGATAGGGCAATGGAGGGGATGCCTAAAAACATGCCTTCCATCGCTGCTGAAACGGTCCCGGAATAATAGATATCGCGCCCCAAATTAGCCCCATGATTAATTCCGGACAACAATAACAGGGGTCTTCCGGGCAGCAGCATTTCAATTCCTAATTTAGCACAGTCTGACGGAGTACCGTTGATGCGCCACGCCCCCTGTACACCCTCAAGAAAGGTTACCGGAGTCGCATGCAGAGGTTTATGCATAGTTATAGCATGCCCCATAGCACTGCGTTCTAATTCAGGCGAAACAACATAGACATCGGCATCTTCGGTCAATGTTTGGGCCAAGAGCGCGAGTCCCATAGCGTCAATCCCATCATCATTCGTAATTAAAATGCGTGTCCGAGGCATTTTCTTCGTATCCTCCTTGACTAATGAAGTGGTGAATACGTTGTCGCAATTGGTGGCTTGGCTGAACCACCAACGTAGGTCCGGTCAGAGCGTGAATAAACTTGGCACCATACCGACTCCGAATAACCCGCAAGTCGTAAACCACTACAGCGCCTCGGTCGCTTTTGGTCCGCAAGAGCCGGCCAAAACCTTGTTGAAATCGCAGGAGTGCTTGGGGCAACGTTCGGCGATAAAACGGCGATTGCCCAAGCCGAGCAATCCGCTCCAATCGAGCTTCTTCAAGAGGGTCTCCCGGAGCGCCAAACGGTAGACGAGCCATGACCACTAACGACAAAGCGGCTCCCGGAACATCGACGCCTTCCCACAGTCCTGCAGAGCCTAGCAAAACAGCACGCGGCGATTTCCTGAATTGGCCAATCAACCTGACACTCGGCCCATCGATCCCTTGCGCTAACGTCACAATGCCCAGGGAATCGAAGGTCGGACGGATTTTGTCAGCTAATGACCTCAGACTTCGGTGGGATGTTGTTAAGACTAAAGTTCTCCCATTAAGTGGCGGCACCACCTCCATCAAAAAATCCGCCAGGCCTCTTACGTGTTCAGCGCTATTTACATCCGGAATGTCGGAAGGAATAGCCAAAATACTGTTATCTCGTAAATTAAATGGCGAGGCCAGCTTCATCACCTGCATACGCTCGGTGGGGATTCCCAAACTCTGGGCCATGTAACTAAAATCCCCAGCCACGCTTAAAGTCGCCGATGTCAACACTCCGGTTTTCACATTATTCCACAACGTTTCTCGAATCAGAGGGGCAACATCCACTGGCCCAAAGCGCAAGGTCACTTGTGGTGTGGAGTCTAAGTGCGTCGCCTCCCACCAACTTACAATTTGCTCCGTAGGCGGTCCCCATTGATCTAATTGAAGGCTAGACGATTCCATGTCGTCAGCCCACTTTTGGAAACGCAACCACGTGGGATCATCTTTCACAGCATCGCCCAATAACGCCTCCGCGGCGCTCCAGATGTCTCGCGCCGCCTGGGCCACACTCGCCAAGACTTCCCGGCTTGCACGGATGGCTTCCTCCACCATACTACTGGTCCAGCTATCGAACCGTTCTTGAGTAACCCGTACCGCTTGGCGATTATAATCGCTTGAAGGGGTTTCACCAAGCAAAATGCGTTCAAGCGCCTCTAATCGCTCGTGTAGGGCGGCAGCTTGTGCCCTTAGATATTCTATGGGACTAAATAAATCGGGATGTGTTTTTAGATAATCAAATAGACCGTTCCGAGACGTGTGTTCAAGCAACTGCCGTGAAAAGTCGGGGATGATTAATTCCATACCAAACGTCCGTTCCACAACGTCCGCAAAATGATGGGCCTCGTCAATTATCACATGGTCAAAATCCGGCAGAATCACGGGATTGGCCATGTGCGAAGCCAACAATGCATGATTCACAATGACCAGATGACTTTCCTCCGCCTTGCGTCTGGCGGTGCGCATAAAACACGGCCCTGCGTACGGGCAACGCGGCCCTGCACAAGCGTGTCGGTCAGCAACCACATCCTGCCATAGTTCTTTGGCTTCGCGAGAAGAGAGATTGAAAGCATCCAAATCCCCGCGGTCCGATTGCGCGATAAAAGTTAACAAGCGGGCGATAGCCATCCGGCGGGCCCGAGGTTCATTAAGAATCGTCGCAGTCTGCCGAATTTCATCGGTCTTCAGTAAGCAGACGTATTGCCCGCGTCCTTTGACCATAGCCACCTCTATCGGCAAGTTCTGCCCTGCCATCGGCAAA
>JAKADI010000487.1 GCA_021820675.1 Bacillota bacterium
TACTCATGACGTCAGAACCCGCACCGGGCTCCGTTAAGCACATGGCTCCAAGGCGAACCTGGTCCGAATCACAAAACCGTGGCAACCACCGTTTTTTTTGCTCTGCATTACCCATTTCTAAAATGGGAATAGATGCTAACCCGATCCCGCCTATGGCCGTGGCGATACCCGCACAACCCCAGAATAGTTCTTCCCCTACCACCAAACTCGATATTAAATCGGGGACTCCTGTGCCTCCGTAAACTTCGGGGATAGTGTAGGACAAAAGACCAACTTTTGCCGCTTTCTTTAACACGTCCCACGGCATCTCTTCTTGATCATCATAATATGCGGCAACAGGCCGAATCTCTTTTTCGGCAAACGTATGAGCCCATTCCTGCAACTCGCGTTGTTCTGTCGTTAATGCAAAATCCATATCTTTCCCCCCTATAAGAAAAGATTGCAACTCGAATTATTTTACCATATCAAATTTAATCAAGTAACAACTATTTATTTTCAGAAATAGAGAAGTTTCGATAAAATGGGGAAACGCAGGCCATCTCAAATCGGAAATCTGGAACAGCATGCAATCATCAAGTACAGTGGATTCTCTTGTTCCCCTCTGGACCATCCCGTTTAACCGCTGCCGAGAGTGCAGAATACAGGGAAACACCGGAAAATAATTAATCGGGCAAATTTACTAAGCCAAGCTATGGCGCCTTAACGCTCGGTCATCAATTCCTAGCTCTCACGTGCCAACCCTTCAATGAACGCCCCGGAGCCAAAATGCCGTCCGTGCCATTGTTTGGATGAAACCATTTTAAATAAAGTCGCACCATCCTAAGCGACTCATGCTAGCGGAACGATAGAATAGCTACCAGTACAGACAGAAAATTTAACGTCGCATGGGCAACGGTTGACGGAATCAGCGATCGAGTTTTGAAATAAACCCAGTTAAGACTCATTCCTGCTAAAGATAAAGGGAGTAGTAAGGTCAAATTCATATGAGCTGCACCAAAAATTATACCGGCCACGACGACTGCCCAAGTCAGTCCCCATGCTGGCCATAACGTGCCAAAGAGAATACCCCGAAACAAGATTTCCTCGGCCAAAGGCGCCATAATGACAATAGCGATAATCATTAAACTGCCTATGATGCCAACATGATGATGGAGACCGTGGGCGTAGACGAACGGATTGTTGGACCGAATTCGCACGTCGGCGAGTTTTGCTTCCCATTCCACGAATAAGGCCGTGGCAAACGACAAGGCCAGGCCAATCACGATCCCTATTCCGATGAGCGATAAGCCGTGTTGGTTCCACTGATAGTTCTGAGCAAGATAAGAACGAGTCACCTGATGTCGCGTTAGAATCATCAACACAATGAATACTTCCGTAGCCGGCGTCAACAAGTAAGCCGCCAAAAGCAGGAACAAATGGTTGGATAACGGGACAGGATGGAGCAACAATGCCACTGATAAGGCGGCTGACACAAGAATCAGAAGGATAAAACCCAAAAATCCGTCACGCGGTTCTAACCTCCCAATAATTGCGCTACGACTCCACCAGGATATCATACCTCCCAACAACGCTTCAATAAGGGGCAGCAGCCACCGATCGATTCCGGACATGGGTGACAACCAAAGGCTCCAGGTGGCAACAATAATCATCAGGGCAGTCCAACTGGGGCGACCAACAAGTAAGCCCAAAGCCCCTGCCATAATGCTCATACCTAACGCAGTGACCATGATCAGACTCGGTGTCACCATATGGGCTAATAAATCCGTTAAAACACCCAGAATGAGCCATATAATGACGGCCATGGCGGGCTTCTTCAGCTCTTTCGCCCCCTCCGTTTGTGTAGTATGGTACAATATTCCCGACGTTATGAGGAGGATGATAAAACGTGATTGGGGAACGCCAACAAACCATATTAAATTATATCCAAGATTTCCTCGTGCAAAATGGATATCCGCCCTCAGTCCGTGAAATCGGGAAAGCGGTGGGTCTTCGATCAACTGCCAGCGTAGCACGCCACTTGAAGGCTTTAGAACACGAAGGCTACATCTCCCATCCCCCATCGAAACGGCGCGCGTGGACGATGACATCGGCTCAGCACGCACCCTCTTTGTCTCTTCCTCTAGTAGGAAACATCACCGCAGGAGTTCCTATTTTGGCTACGGAGGTTATTGAGGAGCATCTCAACGTTCCGACCTCAATGTTTCGGGTTTCGCCGGATTTTCTTTTGCGTGTTATTGGCGACTCAATGACCGGAGCAGGTATCTTTGACGGTGACCTGGTTGCCGTACAAAACACAGATGCCGCCCACGACGGCGACATCGTCATTGCTCTGATCGGCGACGAAGCGACCGTTAAATACTTTTATCGTGATCCAGACGGCGTTCGGTTGATGCCCGCCAATGAACGATACCAACCCATTGTCTCGCCTGACATCCAGGTACTAGGCAAGGTCGTGGGACTAATCCGCAGCTTTTAGAGCCTGGATTCCCGCATCGACAGCCATGACCGTGTGCCATTTCGATAATCCGCCTTGCAAGTAGGCCACATAAGGTGCACGCATGGGAGCGTCACAGGACAATTCCAGCGATCCGCCCGCTACAAATCCGCCTGCAGCCATAATCACGGTATCTGGATAACCCGGCATGGCCCACGGCTGTGGTAGGGCATGTCCGTCTACGGGAGAGACACGTTGGACCGCTCGACACAGCGTTTCTATTTTCCGAGGATCCCCTAAACGAATCGCCGTCACAATATCACTGCGC
>JAKADI010000488.1 GCA_021820675.1 Bacillota bacterium
TTATGCTCAGGTTCGCGGTTCGGGGCACTTAACTCACATAATTGCGATAGAAGCTTTAGATTTGCTGGACGTAGATCGCTATGGTCTCGATTTCGTGGACCGCCGTTTGTTATTATCTATTGCTGAACGTTACCAAGGTGGACCAGTGGGGCTCGAGACTTTATCAGCCGTGATTGGGGAAGAGAGCGGAACTATTGAGGAGGTCGTGGAACCGTACTTGTTGCAACAAGGCTTTTTGCAACGAACACCGAGGGGGCGGGTTCTAACCCTCCGAGCTTACCAACATTTGGGAATCCCTGCATCAACGGGATTATTTGATGGCCAAAGTCCCCAGCAATGAGATTTCGCGTGGAGGTGAGTGCCCTTGGGATTCAGCTTGCCGCGGCGACGTGTCAAACCTCCGGAATTGTTAAGTTTGGCCCAAGCAGGCGATGACGCGGCCCGCAACCAGCTGATTGGTGATTTTGTGCCATTTGTTGTGAAAGTTGCTAGTCAGTCCGCAGGACGTTATCTAACTTTTGGCCAGGATGAAGAAATCTCGGTGGCGGTGTTGGCATTCAATGAAGCCATTACTGCCTATAATGAAGGGAAGGGCAGTTTTCTAGCATTTGCCCGCACGGTGATTATGCGGCGGTTGGTGGATTATTTCCGGCGGCAGAAAACGCGCTTTCAAGAAGTTTCTTTGAGTGAGTTAGAAAGAGAAGATGAGGACGGGTACGTCTTATACGCACAGATGGATGGATTGGCCAAAGAGCGTTGGGTGATGGTCCAACATAACGAAAATCGGATGTTTGAAATTATGGAATTTCGGGATAAATTGAAGGCATATGGGATTACTTGGGAAGAGCTTCCGCAAATTTCCCCAAAACACCAGGATGCACGAAACCGATCCATTCAGATAGGCCAGCTTATCGCGGGAACTTTATCGTATCGTACACATTTAGAACAAAAAAAAGAGCTCCCGTTAAAAGAACTTATTAAACATCCGGGAATTACCCGGAAAACATTAGAACGTCATCGAAAATATATTGTAGCAGTAGCCATCATCTTAGCATCCGATTTTCCGTATTTGCAAAGTTTTGTATTGGATCGAATACGAGGTGGATAGGTTATGGGATCCAGGGCAGTCGTAATCTCTGTCGAAAAGAACCGTGCAACAGTGCTGTTAGCGGGAGGGCAGTTTAAACGCATTAAGGTCATACGCGAACAGTTAGTGATTGGTCAGGAATTGAATATGCCCTTACCGGCTCCTTGGCACGCGATGAAGCGGGCAGTTGGGGCAGCGGCCATCTTGGCGGCAATGATGATGGGCGCTAATTCTTATCTATCCTATCCGGTACATGCCTCGGCCGTGGTCAGCGTAGATATTAAGTCGAGCATTGACATGGTTGTGGGCGGATCGACCCCCGTGGTGTTGCAAGTCGCGGGCCTGGGTCATGCGGGACGCAAACTGCTTGGTCAGACTTCTTTGGAGGGTCTTCCCGTAAAGACGGCCTTACACACCGTTACACAATGGGCTAATAAAGATGGGTATCTTAGTTCTGGACAGTCCTATGTTGTGCTGGGTGCCATTTCTCGGAGGCCAAGTTTGGCATGGTTTGGGAAACTGTGTCACGAAGAGAAGACATTCTTGACAGATAATACTTCGTGGCACGGGAAACTAGTGACCGTTTCTATGGTCACCCACCATGCCTTGGGGAGTTATGCCAGGTACGGTATCTCTATTGGACGGTATCTTTTATGGAAGGAGAATCATAGATCGCCCACATTGTTGAAGATCAAGTCTAAACAGCTTCAGGGGTCTCCATTAAGGATGCTCGTTCATCCAGCGGTTCGAGCCCCGGTATCTACGGAAACCTTGAAAACAAGCCGACGCGGCCTTCACTCCGACGGTTCAGGGTCGCTACCTCTTGTATCCGCCCACCCGGTCACATCTCCGCTGCCCCGAACCCATCAAATATCGCCGATGAAGCAGGGGATATTACCTCAGGAATCAAGGCAAGACAAACCTTCTTTAACGTTAAGACCTCCAACGCTTGCAAAGGGTGATCGACCGCACGTTATCGAGACGACTCGTTCAGTCGTCCCGCTCGTGCCGACAGAGGATCATCCGAATACCTTGCGACCCGTTCACAAGTCCCTAGAGTTCTTGGCGGGCAGCGGTGGATCCCGCAAAGCGGTCCCCCGGGGGTAGCCCATATTAAGCCACGGGAGGTGGTTGCAGGGTGAGGTGCTAATCTGCCAGAATATGAACAGCAGTGACGCGAAAAAGCGATTGGCTAAAGAAATGGGGCGAATGAGACGAACATACATGGTACGAGTTCGTTGTACTGGATATTTTTTGCGGTGTTAATTGGCATGACGATCTGGATGTTTATGCAACAGTCCAGAAATCAAAAAAATCGGCAACAACTGCAAAAAAGTCTGCAAAAAGGTGATCGGGTGGTAACTGTGGGTGGAGTCATCGGCACAGTCATGCAAGTGGATGATCGGCGAGTGGTTTTGCAAATCGCTGATGATGTACGAATTGACGTTTTGAAATCGGCTATTGGCGGCAAGTATCAGGAGTCGTGAACGCATCAGCTTTACTCCGAGGTGTGCTATAATACGTCAGAATTCGCGACATGCGGAATTCCATGATCACACTTGGGGAGGCGGACGAAGTGGCGGATGCGTCACTCAATCCATTTTTGCGGGCACAACAGGCGTTTAAAGAGGCGGTCGACACCTTGGGACTCGA
>JAKADI010000489.1 GCA_021820675.1 Bacillota bacterium
TTCTAGGACTAAAGCACAACGGCCTCCATATGGACTCAACTAATGGCGATGCCTTGCGAGCTTTTGAATCCGGCGCCATTAAAATTGGACTATTTCAAGATTCCGCGGAATTGCGGGCGGCTCAAAAAGGCGCACTGATTAAGCTATCCTACCCTTCCAATGGAGTGGCCATTCTCCCTTCGGATATGGCCATTGCTGCGAATGCACCCGACATGAAAGCGGCCAAGATGTTTGTCAATTTTGTGCTTTCCCAGGTTGGACAGCAAGTGCAGCGCACCCAAGGAGGGGGAGACTCGCTGTACGTTCCTATTATTAAAGGGGAACAGCCCAATTCCGGCCGACCGAATGTCCCCATAAATTGGGTACGAATCAATCCCATCTGGGCCGGTCAGCATGAAAGTGCGTGGGTGACCTGGTTCACGAACAACGTCGTGCAATGAGACCACTGCAAAAGCACCTATCACGTGCGATCCCGATACTTCTGGTGAGCGTCCTGTTGGGTTATCCCTTGCGTTGTTTATTGAGCTAATTGCGTTGTTCGGAAACCGTTACGACTGTAAGCGGAGTCGAACCGTCTGGAAAAACTTTCCACCACATTTTGACGAAGGATTGCGAGGTTGCGAGGGGAACCGGGCATTACCAGGGGAAATTCACCCCATGCTGCAAAGTCCAGAAACGTGACCGGAAAATGGCCTCGTATCAACAAAAAACGGGCAAGCTCTGGTAAACTTGAAGTATCAACCCACAATGTACCGGAAGGAGCTTTCCCGTATGGCGATTATACCACAACTGCAGTGATTTTCTTGGCGTGACGTACAACCACTCGGAGATTTAGAGCGGCTCCATTGGGTTCTTGACGTGTTGCCCGACGAACCATTGATGCAGGGCCTGGAGACCGGCCGCGGACGCAGCCGCAACGATTATCCTGTGCGGGCGATGTGGAATTCCATAGTCGCCGGCATCGTCTTTCAGCACGGAGCCGTGAAAAGCCTGCGGCGCGAACTGGCCAGAAATGGCCAGCTACAGGAACTCTGCGGGTTTATCGGCCGCGTTCCGTCGGTCTGGGCCTCTACCCGCTTTCTCCATCGCGTCCTCGACCAGGCCTCCCGAGTGGAGACAATATTCGACACGCTGGTGGCCCAACTCGCTGAAGTCTTACCGGATTTCGGCCAATCCTTGGCGCTGGATGGTAAAGCGATCCCCTCGTTCGCGAAGCATCGGACGGACGACACCGCGGACGATGGCCGGCGTGATATCGACGCCGATTACGGGAAAAAGAGCTATCGCGGGGTCCATAAGGACGGCAAACCATGGGAGAAGATCGTGTCCTGGTTTGGCTACAAGCTGCACTTGCTGGTCGATTCCACCTACGAACTCCCGATGGCGTGGACCGTCACCAAAGCCTCGACCGCTGATATTACCGAAGCGCCCCAGTTGCTGAAGCAACTGAAGATGCGCCATCCCCTGGCGCTCCCGGAAGCGACCGTTCTGACCGCGGACCGGGGATATGATGATACCAAGTTCCTGACCCTCTGCGGGGATACCTACCACATCAAACCGGTGATTGATATTCGGAACATGTGGAAGGATTCGGATGCCACCCGCATGCTCCCCGGACAGACGAATGTGACCTACAATTATCGGGGGCAGGTGTTTTGTCATGATCCGGTCAGTGGGGTCGAACGGAAAATGACCAACGGGGGCTTTGAACAAGACCGCAACACGTTGAAAAAACGCTGTCCGGCCCAACAAGCCGACGGCGCATGCCAAGGGCATGCGCAATGTCCCGTGGCGGGCAGATTTTGGCAATCCCTCATCAGGGATCGGCCGACGATAGCAACGCCCACACCACAGTAGCCAGGGTAGTGCGTGGGGAGCGCCGTCACGGTCCGTGCGTTTGAAAAAAACTGATGATAGACTCTAATCGAACCATCGGAATCCTCCTCGTGACAAGAATGTACGACACTCAATCTCTTCGACAGCGGATCCCAATTTTCCTTGGCATTCCGATGTTTTTTTCCTGTCGACAATGGGGATAAGCTAGGTCATGGACTCATAGGGCCTTCTTCCTCTCTCCACGAGAAGGCCAGGATGGGGATCTCTAACATGTTCTCTGGCCAGCACCTTTCTCACGACGTGGACACCTCGGTGACGATACGTTCCCCGACACCGAGGTGTCCGCTTTTTCATGGCCGGCCTCTCTTTCTTGTACGAAACATCTGTTTGCGTCTTCTTCCCTCCAGAAGAGCCACACTCATATCGAACGACCGACAATTCGTAACACGTCGTGGGATCAGGCCAAATTTGAGGTACCGGGTCACCACGGGGCAGATCTTACCGAAGACGATTACGGAGTCGCCCTCATGAATGATTCCAAATATGGCTTCGACATTCAAAATGGCATCATGCGTCTCACGCTCATTAAATCGGCAACATTTCCCGATCCTGAGGCCGATCAGGGGGTACAGGAAATGACCTATGCCCCTTTATCCTCATGCGGGAACATTTGTGACGGCTCATGTTCACGAGATGGCCGAGAGGTTAAACTCGCCCTGCCGTGTCCTTCAGAAAATGGATCAGGAGAAAGATGGGGGGAGAATCGTTGTAACAGGAGAATATTGGGTGGAAGGCAATGATGTCTGGTTTGATACGCTCAAACCTCTCGAAGACGAATCTTGCGGTGTGGTCATACGTTTGTATGAATTCGGCGGCATCCGCGGTACAGTAT
>JAKADI010000490.1 GCA_021820675.1 Bacillota bacterium
AAAGCTTCATTGAGGCCACAGTCGGGTGAGGATTAATCCATGTTGGCAGAGCTGGTTGAAACGCTGAATTTTCATTTGCAGCTTATGGCACAGACTTTGAGGTACATTTCCCTTATGGGCCTTACCCAATAGGGATAGGGCAGCGCTATGAGGGCGAGTACAGTCCGGTTCCTTCTCCCGTGGTGGTGAATGTTGGGGCTGTGTTTATGCCTTTTCGGGGTGTACCTGCTGGGCACACTCTGGATCCGGGGGTGAAAACCTTATGAATTGTTGCCGTCCCCCTGGGAAAAGGTCCAACGTAAAGCATCTGTCACACTAGCGACCGGCATGAAGGTGATATGGCCAAAATTATGACCAAAAGTATCGTGCAAGAGATCCATGGGACTTCCATAGGGAACAAGAACCGATTGGCGGCCACGATTGACGGCGGCCATCACTAAGGCTAAGAGGTTCGGTGGCATGAGCACATCGCCGCCGAGGGTTAGTCCGCCAATAGCTGCCATCGCAGGCGGCAGGGGTTTGTTCAGCCATGCGGATACGACAGCCAGTACGAGTGCTAATTCAGCCTGTCCTCTTAAGTCCCCGGGCCCCCCCGTAAACTGCAATCCGATCCCGTCCCATTGGGCGCACGAATCTAAACCTAAACGGTGGATATTGGCACCCAGGAAGAAACGGGCGACATGCCAGGCGGCGTCTGCACCCAAAAGTCCCTGATCAGCAAAAACGAAGGAGCGATGAGAAGGGTTGCGGCTTAAGACGGCCTGGATCACGACCACATCTGTGCTGATTGCTCCGCTAACACTGTCAGTCAGCGCGACCGAACCCGTGGCTTCGCCGGATCTTGGTGCGGTGTTGATGTGGTGATCGAGGGCGGTCTCGGTGCGAATACTGCTCTCACTATGCCCCTCAATACCCTGAAATCCTACCGTATACAACCGGAATTCGCCAGGTTCCATTTTCACCAACTGTTCATGGATGCGGTGACGGCATTCGGCGGCGATAGATAGCAACTCCCGTGCCGTCTCTTCATCATCGATATGTCCGTCAGGAAAGATGAGCTTAAAGAGGGCCCGCCCTATCCGGTCAATAGCAATCACATCGCGCCGTGTCATATGCGGCCGCTGGGGCCATTGACGCTGCACCTGAGACCACGGCTCATCATATGACCAATCTCTCAATGCCAATAACACTTCCCCAAAATAGTCCGCTGCCAAAGAATATGATGTCGTCAAGGAAGACGGCGTGAGCTTTGGAAATTCCCATCCCGGAATGAAGCCATGAAGGCGATCCAGCACGGCTGCATCTTGAAGCTCCCGTGGAAGGACTTGAAAGAGATGGCGATACCTAGACGACGGCTGTTGCCCTTCCACTTCCAAATTGCCCATAAAAATGAGTGAGGTGTCTGCACCATACGACGCTCGCCCCCGGGCAAACTGCCCACTTTCCATGTAGTCTTTGAGCAGGCTCAAGGTGCCCTTCGTGTGACTAAATTGCAGTCGCGCGACCTCGTCGAAAATAATCACGCGGCGGCTTTGGATAAGGCCCGCGGCACCTGTTGTCAAATTCACAAATAGATTGGCTGGCGTCGCTTGCCCTCCGGACACGGTAAAGGCATAAGGCGACAAATTTCGCAACAGATGCGTTTTGCCGGTGTTTTTCGGTCCCAGTTCCAGCAAGTTCACATTGCGTTCCACTAAAGGGATAAGGCGCATCAAATAAAGACGGGTAAGGCGATGGCCTTGAGGCTGGGAGCGGATCCAATCAGGATTGTACCCGGACGACGCTAATAACAGATCGACCCATTCTTCCGTCGAGAATGCCTTCCGGGCATTGACGAAACTTCGTATATCCACAGACACTTGGTAAGGCTCGAATTCCACGACGGCCGGTGCCATAAATTCTTCAAACGCCTCCTCACCCGGAAGAGGGGCAGAAAACACGTCTTCATCAAAAGGAGCGCCAATTAAAGACATTCGGCTCGGCGATTCCCGCTTTCGGGAGATCTTGACCCGTCCCCACATACCTCCGGTAAGCAAATCCGGCCATTGATCGAGCAACGTGGAGGCTATGGGACATGAAAATTGAAAGGCGATGAGGTGGGCCGTGGTCGTTTCTTGATCTAAATCGACCGACACCTCAAGGTAGTCTAACAGGTCAATTTCACCGTCTTGGAGCAGTTGATATTTTAGCGCATGCCGGTTTCTCGTCGTGGGGAAGCGGTCCTCAACAATGAGACTCGCTGCATGAAGACCATAAGTGGCAATAAGATATTCGGACAAAAATCCCGGCAGTTGTCCGCCCAAGCGAGCGGAAGGAGCCATTCGGCGATTCATCAAAACCTTGCCGAAGGTTTTCCGGGCGCGCTCCCAGTATAGCGACTTGGTCATCAAGACATCCTCTATTCAAATATCCGGCGGCGGGCAATGGCTTCGGTATCATCTTCCACCTCCGGGAAGTCGTGCGTTGCTTTCTCCTCGGACAGGTCGATGTCCTCCAGTACCTTGGCTTTCACGTTCATGCCGTCTACCCCGTATTGGAACCATAAATCTAAAATGCTTAAGGTCACGCGAATCCATGTGCGGAGCCGTGCATCCACAATGCCGATATTCTCCCGCACAACGTCATAGAATCTCTCCGTAGGAAGAGGGGCGGTCCAGTGGTAGGCGTCCTGATGAAGATCACAGACGCGTTCAACCAATTCACGAATTTGCCCCGTTGTGGGCC
>JAKADI010000491.1 GCA_021820675.1 Bacillota bacterium
GGATTGATGAAGCTGGGCTTCAGGCTTCGACCGAAACTTATAAGTTTATGACTTCCCTGCGAAATGCATTATCCAATAAAAGGTCTTGACAGCACATAACCGACGGTGTATTATCCCTAAAAACATGGTAAAGCGATGATTGGGCAGGGGTCGGAATTCGAAGGCGCAGAGAGTCGGCGGGCGGTGAAAGTCGATACTTCGGTTCCAGACTGTACCCCCATGAGTGTGAATCGAACGTGCCAAAGAGCATTAGTAGAGAATCCGGAGTCCTACCGTTAAAAAGGAGTAGCTGTGATAGCAGCTAACTAAGTGGCTAGGCAACTAGCCAGTAGGGTGGTACCACGGAGAACTCAAGACCTTCGTCCCTAAGGGACAATAGGTCTTATTTTTTTTGGAAAATTGTCAGGGAAGTGAGATGAACCAGATGGTTGTGGTCATGAAAAGGAATGCTCCCACACAGGACATCGAGGCCGTAACGGAACGATTACAATCGGAAGGCTTTCAAGTGCATATTTCGCGTGGGGTAGAGCGAACGATTATCGGCGTCATAGGGGAAGGAACAGAGGAGGTAATTCGGTTGGCGTCCATGCAATCGGTAGAGCAAGTTGTTCCGGTGAGGCGGCCTTACAAATTGGTTAGCCGTGATTTTCATCCTGACGACACAGTTGTACAGGTGGGAAAAGCGCAATTCGGGAGTCAGCAAGTTGTTATAATCGCCGGCCCCTGTGCTGTAGAAGGACAGGAACAGGTAATGCAGGCTGCACGTGTGGTGCATGATTTAGGGTTGATGGTACTCCGAGGGGGCGCCTATAAACCCCGGACTTCACCGTACAGTTTCCAAGGCATGGGCTTGGAGGGATTAAAAATCTTAGCTGAGGCGCGAGAACGCTTTGGGCTTATGGTGGTGACAGAAGCCGTTGATCGCGAGAGCTTGAATTACGTGGCAGAGTGGGCCGACATCATTCAAATTGGGGCACGAAACATGCAAAATTTTGAATTGCTCAAGGCTGCGGGACAAGCGAATAAGCCAGTTTTGTTAAAACGGGGTCTTTCTGCTACCATTGATGAATGGTTAATGGCGGCCGAATACATTGCTGCAAATGGCAATTTGAACATTATCTTGTGTGAACGGGGGATTCGAACCTACGAAACCAAAACTCGCAATACGTTAGATTTGAGTGCTATCCCCGTAATCAAACAATTATCTCACCTTCCTATCGTTATTGACCCCTCCCATTCCACCGGACAATGGAGTTGGGTAGCACCCATGGCTCGAGCCGCTGTCGCTGCTGGCGCCGACGGTTTGATTATCGAAGCCCATCCCAATCCAACGGAGGCATTGTCGGATGGACCACAAAGCCTTAGCCTGCCGCATTTGAGTGAGTTGGTCGAATCATTGCGACCCATTGCAGAAGCGGTAGGACGACGTTTGTGAACGTGGGTGTTGTAGGACTGGGATTAATCGGCGGGTCGATAGCGAAAGCCTGTCTTGAGGCGGGATGGACCGTGTTTGGCTACGATGTCAAGCGGGAAGCGGCAGACATCACAGGTGCCCCGGGTATTATCGTGGATAAGCCTTGGGACGAATGGGTCCAATATGTGGATTATGTTGTGTTGGCGACACCGCTGCGTGACATAGAACCGTGGGTGGATCGGATTTTGGCCCATGCGCCCCGGGGGTGCACGATCATCGAAGTGGCATCTGTCAAACACCCTCTTCGCTCAGTTTACGCCAAAATTCGGCGGCCTTTTACGTTGCTTTCCTTGCACCCTATGGCGGGAAAAGAAGTGCGTGGCTTCGCGCACAGTGATAGTCATTTATTTAAGGGACGAACCTGTCTCGTAGTAGACGTCTTGGATTTACCCCCGAACCCTGATGTTGTCCAAAAATGGATGGGCATCTTGGGCAGTATCCCGGTGCGCGTACCGTTGGACCAGCATGACTCATTGATGAGCGTCGTCAGCCATACACCCTATTTGGTTTCAGCGGCTATATTAGTCATGGCTCGGGATATGGGATCACATCTGCCATTATGGACTCAGGTTGTTGGAACAGGATTTCTTGATGTGACGCGAATTGGCGCCAGTGATGCCGGGTTATGGCGAGAAATTCTGGGTGCTAACAGTGAAAATGTTAAAGACACGTTTGCCCAATTTACACACTTGATTCAACAATGGAATGATCAAATTCAAGGAGGCGAATGGCCGGAAGTCTTGCAGTCCACTTCGGCGATTCGTCAAAGCCTGATGTTGCCTGATGGGGTGACCTGTGACACGCATCCAACGGATAACATCAATCGGGAGTGAAAGGAATACTGCCCATGTCCATGGAACTGAAACCTTGTCATTATCCGCTAAAAGGGCGATTGCGGCCACCGAGTGACAAATCGATAACACATCGAGCCATTTTATTTTCAGCGCTTGCAGCAGGCACTGTGCGTATTCACCGGCCACTAGCAGCCCAAGACACTTTGTCGAGCAAACACTTGGTAGAAAGCCTCGGAATTCGTGTCGCGGCTGAGCATGAAGACTGGGTTGTTCATTCGCCAGGAGTGGCCCATTGGAGTGCGCATCGGAAAGTCATTGATTGCGGTAATTCTGGAACTACGATGCGTTTAGGAATGGGGCTTTTATCCCTATCGAAAGATCCCCGGCAACTTATCGGAGATGAGTCTTTATCCAAACGTCCGATGGAGCGAGTTGCGAGG
>JAKADI010000492.1 GCA_021820675.1 Bacillota bacterium
TGGGTTTTCTGCCGGGGTCATTGCGGGCCGATTATGGGGACGGCCGTGGGATCGGGCGATGCAACTGGGGATGTTGTTGGGTGCTTGTGCGGTCGCATCATTGGGCGACTATCAAGGATACCCCCCCGCAGGAAGAGGCGATCAACTGGCTAAAACGGGAGTGGATTGCACGCTAGCATATTTTCTATCACTACGCGCGATAAAGTGTAGGGCGTCTTTGGTTGACACACGGGAGTCGGTGTCTGGCATTGGGGATGCGGCCTAAATCTAGGTCTGCGGTTAGGAAACAGGCGGCTTCTGAACCCTGGGCAATGGTTAGCCCGAGGGGATCACAAACCACGCTGCGGCCGATAAAACCGTTCTCGGCCTGATTGCAGCCCACGATGTACAGGGTATTTTCCAGAGCCCGAGCCTGAACCAAAAGTTGCCAGTGAAACTCCTTAAGCGCACCGCCATACCAAGCAGACGGTACGATAATTATTTCACTGCCATGGAGGGCTTGGAACCGGGCGATTTCCGGGAACCGCAACTCGTAGCACACCATGAGACCTAGTCGTCCGAAATGCGTGTCCAGTGGTGACCAGAGGTGCTCACCTGCTAAAAACATGGCGGATTCTTGCACGCCAAAGGCATCATACAAGTGGGTCTTACGGTAGGATCCCGCCACTTCACCACGTTCGTCGATGACCACCACTGTGTTATAAACGCGAAACTGTGGGTCGGGTTCGGAAGGGCGCTCAAAGACACCAAATGCGGCCCAGATGTGATGTTGCCGCGCCCAATCCTTCATCTGGCTCACAAAGGGTCCGCTGAGGGGTTCGGCCAGATCCGAGCGGTGGCGATTAGGCATCGTGGGCGGTGATAGGGCCATAAACGTTTCTGGGAACACGATGAGAGAGGCATTATTCGCTGCTGCTAGGTCAAAATATTGTTGGGCTAAGTGCAAGTTTTCTCTGGGCGATGCTTGCACAACCATTTGAGCTAGTGCAATTCGAGTCAAATTGATGCCTCCTCGGTGGGATTGCCGTCATTATCATGCTAGGGTTGGGTGATGTCAATGCAGCATCCACGTTCCCCCGTGCATTACAGGTTCCGGTTCCACTTGTAGGGCGTTTCCTGGTAGACGCAGTAGTTGAGCCAATTGGTGAACAAAAGGTTCGCATGCGCTCTCCAATTCTGTCTTGGGTTCTCGGCGGGGTCGTCGTGGGGAAAATAATTTCGAGGAAGGGAAATGTCTAGTCCACGTTCTTTGTCCCTGTCGTATTCATGCTTCAGTGTATCCCGCTCATATTCGGAGTGCCCGGTAACAAAAATTTGTCGGCCATTGCGGGAAGCGACTAGATAGACGCCAGCCTCTGGAGACTCTGAAAGAATTTCAAGGTCAGGGATTTTTTCGATGTCTTCACGGTGAATTTCAGTGTGTCGCGAATGGGGCGCGAAAAATTCCTCATCGAACCCGCGGACCAGTGGAGTACTTTTTAGGAGATAGTGAGGAAAGACGCCAAACATTTTTTGTGGCAAGGCATACTTCGGAACTCCATAGTGGTGGTACAAGGCAGCCTGAGCCCCCCAGCAAATATGCAAAGTAGAGGTAACATGGGTGAGTTTCCAATCAAGAATTTGTTGCAATTCGTGCCAGTAATGGACTTCTTCAAATTCAAGCTGCTCAATAGGCGCGCCGGTAATTATCATCCCATCGAAATACTGGTGGGCTATTTGGCTAAATGTTTGATAAAACGCGGTTAGATGTTCTTGGGACGTATTTTTCGATTCATGTGTGGCAACTCTTAACAGACATATGTCAACTTGTAGCGGAGAATTGCTGAGCAATCTTAATAATTGAGTTTCGGTAGTTTCTTTTATGGGCATTAGGTTGAGGATGACAATTTTTAGCGAACGGATATCTTGATGAAAGGCGCGGTTTTCTCCCATTACAAAGACATTTTCGTTTTCCAATATTTCCTTTGCAGGTAAATGATCAGGAATTTTAATCGGCACGGGCAATCCTCCTAACAAAAGAAACATGTTACTTCAATCTAGGTAAGCATGCACGTTTTAATCGTGATGTTCAAGAGTCATAGTTAATGCTGCTAAAAAGGTTTCGTATCATCACCTTATCAAACGCATCGTAAAACCCTAAGATTTAATGATGAGGATATAAGGTGGTCGACGTCAAGCGAAAATTTTGCATTTACACGCTAAATGAATAAATATATAATCAAGTGCTTCACGAATTGGATTGTGCCCAAAATCTAGTGAATCTGGGAGCCTAAAAAGTGCCATCAATAAACTTGTGGGCATATCCATGGGATATTGCCAGGATAGGTATTGCGTATGCCATATGAATCTTTTGTCATTTAGTGCATTGTGCCATGAGTAGGCTATGCTTGTAATATGGAACGGTCGAAATCGCACGCTTTAATTGTTCTGTCTACCCTAGCGGCCATCTATGGACTGATTTTTATGGAGCGAACCGCCCCGGGGCTGGTGACGCCGGAACTTCTCGTCTTGTTCCATATTTCACCGGCCACTCTGTCGTTAATGACGATGGCACAGTATTTAGTCTATGCGGTGCTACAGATTCCTGTGGCTATAGGCGGGACTCATTTTCGACCCGAACGCTTATTGGTTATAGGTACG
>JAKADI010000493.1 GCA_021820675.1 Bacillota bacterium
TCTTAGAGGCACAGGCATCCGCTGTTTTATCAACCCGGGTAACGATGATGATTTCTATGTGGATGAAATTCTCAGCCAGTCTTCCCTCATTGAGAACGGAGATGGACAGGTGTCGGATTTAGATGACCATCATCAAATGCTGACTATTGGCTACAGCAATCGGACGCCATTTGACAGTCCTCGTGAACTGGAAGAGGTCGACTTAGACCAAGAAATTCGCAAGGTGGCCAAGAACCTGGATTCTCATAAAGGTACCGTGTTTACGATACATGTGCCTCCCTATCGCACCGGGCTAGACGACGCCCCTAAGCTGGAAAACATGCAGGTCGTCACTAAAGGTGGGCAGACCGTGATGGAACCGGTAGGGTCTAGTGCTGTTCGTGGAGTGATTGAGGATTATCAGCCCTTGCTGGGATTACATGGACACATCCACGAATCGCGGGGCAGTAAAAAGTTGGGCCGCAGCGTCTGCATTAATCCGGGAAGTGAGTACAGCGAGGGGGTCCTCCGAGGAGCTCTTGTTACCTTGGCTCCTAAAAAAGTACTCGGCTATCAGTTGGTTTCGGCGTAAGGCCAGCAAACGACCATTACGGTACGAACTAGTCGTTTCTCGATGTTTCTCGATACTGATACGTAACACGCCGTCCCATGCCTATATATGATTGGTCAGTCGACCATAGAGTCGGGGCAATATTTCTTGAGGAGCGATACCATGTCAGTCAATTTTGCCCGAAAGGCGACCGGATTGGTACGTCAAGCGGGGGCGCGGGATGTATTTGTCTACAACGTCAATTTTATCAATATTGCCATTGGGGTCGCTTTTATGATCCTTTTTATGCCGTCAGGATCTTACCCCGGAACGAGTATGGAACTTGCGACGATCCTGTGCACCCTTTTTGTTCTTCCCACTTCGCTGGTGTACGCGATGTTCGCCAGTGCAATGCCCCGCTCTGGGGGAGAATATGTCTATGTGAGTCGGGTGCTCTCTCCGTTGATGGGGTTCGTAGCTAACTGGAACTATACCATCTGGAGTTTCTTTTACATTGGTGTACCAGCCGCCTTTCTTGGCCGCTACGGCGTGTCGGCGTTGGCCCGGGAACTCGGCGTATTTTTTCATGCACCCGGGTTAATTCAGATAGGGAACTGGTTTGTTACCCCATTTGGAGTGGCTATTACAGGCACTATTTTAATTGTGTTATTCGCGGCTATCTTCGTTGTGGGCGTCAGTACGTACATGAAAGTGCAAAACGTGCTGTTTCTCATAGCGACAGTAGGGATTGTGATTACTCTGATTGTGTTGTTGGGCAAGAACCCATCAACTTCTCTGGGGTTATTCAATCACTACACGGGCACATTTAGTGGGTATCACAACACCTATCACCACATTGTGAGCACATTAGGCAGCAACCAGGTAAAACCCGCGCCGTTTAGCTTGCACAGTACTCTCATGTCGATGACATGGCCGTTTACCGTACTCGGCTTCAGTATCGCGTCTGCTTATATTGGTGGAGAGATAAAAGGAGCAAACCGGGCTCAGCTAATAGGGATGCCAGGTGCATTGATTTACAGTGCTCTTTGGATACTGGCTTTGGTAGCGGTAGTAGTCCATGCATTCGGACTCAACTTCCTCGGTAACCTGGGAGCAGTCAATCCTACGCGAGTTCACTTAAGCTTCACGCCAACTTTTGCGGAATTGGCAGCCATGCTCGTGAGCAACCCTCTCGTGCTAATTTTAATTGGCATGGGCTTTATGCTTTGGACGTATGCGTGGTTACCTATCTATTTGCTCACGACCACCCGCAACATGTTAGCTTGGTCACTTGATGGTCTTCTGCCTTCCAAAGTGTCGGAAGTCGATGATCGACTACATACTCCGGTCTGGGCGATAGTAATTTCCGCCTTCTTGGGCGTGGTGTTCTTGTGGATTTACGCCTACGATCCGGCTTTTGGCACGATCGCCGGATTCTTTGGCCAAGTGGTAGGGACATTCTTGGTGACTTCGATAGCCGCCGTCCTATTCCCATACCGCCAACGTGATATTTTCGAATCGTCACCTGTGGCATGGAAATTAGGCAGCGTGCCTGTCATTTCGATATTGGGCGGGCTGAGCATCATTGGCATGTTGGTCATTGCTTGGGCATTTTTGAACGACCCGTTGTCGGGCATCAGCTTTAGCCACCCCTTTATGCTGATAATTAACGCGGCGGTGTTTTTAGGAGGGTTTATCTTCTACTGGGGAGCGAAGTGGGTCCGTTCTCGCCAAGGCGTCGACGTTAACTTGGCTTTTGCTGAAATTCCTCCGGAATAGGGATGCGTGCCTGATTCAGCGGCCAAACACCTAGTACAGCAGGTGGTGAACGACGCCTGAATATCATGAGTCCACTCGCTGGGTGCGCATAAACACCTGTTTATTGCCCGGAAAATCGAGATTCCGAAAGTGTTACCCCGTCGCCATGATTAAGCGATGAGGCTCTATTAATAAGGAGGATGTATGGATCGCCAGATTTTAGACATGGACCGAACCCGTGGCGGTGGTGCCCGACTGTTGGGCGGAAGGGCGGTGCACTATCTTTGTGCTGATCACATTCCCAAGAGTCTATTTCGGAACTCACAGGATATTGATTTC
>JAKADI010000494.1 GCA_021820675.1 Bacillota bacterium
CATAATCGCTACGATAGGCTCGTCAATTGCATCGCGTCCACACTTCGCGCAGTGGTAACAAGGAACGTGGTCAAAGGTCGCTTCGGGCCACTCAATGTGCTCCGCAAGCGCCTGCTCCATCGTACCGCCGCATACACAGCGCTTGGCGGGCAATGGTTCTCGATACGCGGCGACCGCTTGGCGCATTACGTCGCTGGCGTTCCCTCGGGTATATACCGCCGCCTTGATTTCAATCATCTTTTGGTCCTCCTCCGACAAACGGATGTTGATTAGTTTGGACATATTCGCACGCCTCCTTGTTAGAGACAGTGTATACTGCATTTACTGTCTTTACCAGAGCCGTGCCCTAGTCTTCACTCGAGTGATTTTTAACGCACCAATGCAGCCGTTGCGTATAGTCCTCGTTCCACTGCCATGGACGTGAGGCCGGGTCCATCGCCGTAATTACGCGATAAGTGTTGTTGCCCCACTCAACGATGACATGGAGAGGCCTACCTGAAGGTAAACGACCCATAATGCGAGCCCTTCGATATAGGCCCTTTTGATGGTGGAACTCAAGCACGCGGCCATTAAGCAATACATGCCGAATGTCCGCTCGGCTAATTCCACGTTCCCGCTGGCGCTTGACAACATGTGGGTCCAACTCAAACGTAACGGATCTCCACGCATGTTGAATTTGGGCGAATCCAGCTATTTGTTGAGGAGTAGCACCCCAATTGCGGCTCTTAGAAGCACAGCCGCTTGGATCTTTGCAGACGAACATAAATACCTTCCTTCCGCCTGTCACCACAACGTTTGGCTTATCTAATCGCAACGACTTAGGTTCGTTGCAAACAAACAACTCTCGGCCCCATGTGGTGGGGTTGAGAGTCGTCAGGAACGTTGCTTAGGTGCTGGTTATAAGTGTTTTTTGGGTTCGGTGGCGCCCACGGCAGGGCAGCAGATACTTAAATTTTTGCCGTTGCACCAACACATTCGATGGATATAGTTATCCGGATAGCAAGGTGGTTAAAAGCCCTGAATCCGGCGCTTTTTGAGTAATGTGTCTTTCTCGAACGCACGAAACTCTGTGAAATCGGGGCCCGCATCCTTAAAGTCTGTTGCCCAAATTTCCAAATGCGTCAGGTTATCGACCACATCGGCTGGAAAGCGCGGGCCAAACGGTTCCGCGTCTTTGGCTACCTTCTGGGCCTCTGCGCCCATGATCATCGCGACCATATACATTGGCCATCAGATCCTTTCTTTTTCGCACACAAAAAAGCCCACCATTGGAGGGTTTGAGTGTAGGAGTGTTTTTTGGGGTTGTTCAATGTGGGAAAACCTACCGACCGTAGCCAGTAGTAAAAGTCATCACCAAGCGTACTTAGTAATGCGTCCCGGTGCCGAAGGTGGCGCGCGGGGAAAGAAGTTTATCTGAAGGTTACAGGTTCAATATAGCACAAGATAATCGCAAAATAAAAGAACACCGAGGATATCCCCGGTGTTCCAGTTCTTGCACTGTTTCGGTCTAGCACGCCTCTTCGGATTCCAAACGGTAGTCCGTCCCATGGTCGCAACGTCCAACTTGGTGGCCGAATAAGGCAGCTACGCTTACCAACAAATCGGGGTCATCGACTATGGTTAGCCAATGCATCAGGTAATTCCCCGTGACTTGGTGCCTTAGCGAAAGATGCCACGCCGCACCCTCCTTAATGTCCCAGTGGACTTTTCGTAGCGCCGCAAGTCTCTCCTCTCCCGAGAAGGCCGCACACTTTCGGATTTCATCTTTGGCGGTCTTCGGCAGCGGATAGCGCGTCAGCTTTTTATCCGCCAAGTACCCCCGGATATCCGGCCATCGGTTAAGCATGGCCTGGCAATACAAATCCGAGACTTGGTGACTCATGGATATTGGCCACAGCGATTGCGCGACGTGAAAGGCTTCAGCGGCTGATGATGGTTGAATCGTTGCAAGGCGACGACTCAACCAATCCTCCAGTTCATCTCTTGTGGGATGCAAGGCGTATTCCTCATCATGCCTAACCCATCGCCACTTCAGGTCTTGGGAACTTAGATGCATGAAGCGGATTCCCTGGAACTTCTGCACCTCTGCCCACGGACGTCGATATTCACGCACGCCGTGGCGTTCAACCCACTCCGGTTCAATCTCCCACTGGTCTTTAACGTGACGGTCGTTTCGCGCCGCCACTATCCACCCAGCAAAATGCAGTCCGTTGCTCCACCACACTTCGACATAATCAGATACAGTAAGGTCTTCCCAACGTTTGGGGTTTTGGGACACGGCCTCTTGAAGCTGAGACTCTTCAATGACATCGAAGATCGTCATCTGACTCTCCATTTTGGCACCTCCAAGGATAAGGGTTGCCCTCCCGGGCTTTTGGGTATGGCGGCGCTATATACTGCCGCCCTCCGAGCCGTGAAAGGCTCCAGCCGGATACCAACCGTTCGGCCATTCAAACTCAAGCGACGTGAGGGTTTCGGGTTCAAAGGCCCACCGCCGGTATTGCTCCCACTTATCGGGCATCCGGTCCAAGGTTCCCTGTCGGGCTTGTTCGCCTACGCTCATTCCCTGCCGAATCGTGAAGCCCAGCTCTTGTTCGGCTTGGACTAGCTGGGATGGGGTAATA
>JAKADI010000495.1 GCA_021820675.1 Bacillota bacterium
ATGGAACGCGGTTAAGCCGTTTTTGCCCGCTGATTTGACGTGGAAGCAGATCATCAACTGCCATCATAACTATGTTGAACGCATCGACGATGAGAAGGGCTCATACTGGTTGACGCGTAAGGGCGCTGTGTCAGCCAGAAAAGACGAACTGGGCATTATCCCGGGGAGTATGGGGACATCTAGTTATATTGTGCGTGGTAAAGGTAATCCTCAGTCTTATTACTCGTGTTCACACGGAGCGGGGCGGCGGATGAGCCGTAATCAAGCCAAAAAGCACTTTAGTGTGGATGATTTAATTGCCCAAACGAGCGGGGTCGAGAGCCGTAAAGATGACGCCGTATTAGATGAAATTCCCGGAGCCTATAAAGATGTGGAGAGGGTTATTAGGGTTCAAGCGGAACTCATTGAACCGATGGTGAAACTCAAGCAGATTTTATGTGTCAAAGGATAAAGAGTTCAACTGGGTAGTAAAGTTTGGGGGGATTGCTCTTCGTGGAAAGGCAGAAAGCACAGGGAGAACAGCGTCACCGACATCCAGAAGGCCATTTGAGTGAAAGGGCGGGTTGGCTACGGGCAGCGGTGCTGGGCGCTGACGATGGTTTGGTGTCGGTTTCGAGCATTATGATGGGCGTAGCAGCCAGCGGAGCAGGACCTACTCCCATTATGGCCGCAGGAGTCGCAGGATTAGTGGCCGGTGCAATGTCAATGGCCGCAGGAGAGTATGTGTCGGTTAGTGCGCAAAAGGACGTTGAGTGGGCTGATCGGCAGAGGGAACTGGTTGAACAGGAAGAAGATCCAGAGGGAGAGCTTCGAGAGTTGACCGCCATTTATCAGGCGCGGGGACTCTCCCGGGAATTGGCCGAGCAAGTGGCGGTAGCACTCCATGCTGCCGGACCTCTGGAAGCGCATCTCCGGGACGAGATCGGGCAGCGATCTGATACTGCTGCCCGCCCCATTCAAGCGGCATTGGCCTCGGCTGCCAGTTTCTTTATTGGAGGTGTGATTCCGTTTTTAGGCATGTTGGCACATGCGCCCATGGACCGCATTCTGGTGATTGTCGGCGTGACCTTAATTGGGCTATTAGTCTCGGGATGGCTGAGCGGCAGGCTGTCAGGGACACCCCCGCTTAAACCAGCCTTGCGGCTATTTTTAGGAGGAGGGGCGGCGATGCTGATAACGGCTTTGGTCGGGCAATTAGTCCGCGTTATCGCACGCTGACAACGCCCGTGGGACGCAAATTCAGATGTCAGAAAAATCCTTTGATTAGGAGTTTCGGTTATCTTTAATCCGTAGATGATCTGGAGGAAATCGTGGTGGATTACCCAGAAGATCGAAACATGCCATTAACGGAACACCTGGACGAACTCAGAAAGCGCATCTTTTTCAGCCTTATTGCCGTTATGATAGCCTTTGTTCCCGGATATTTCCTGGCGCGCCCGGGACTGTTTTGGGTCCTACACCATATCGATCTTCATCATCCTATTGTTGTTCTAGGAGTCACCGAAGCTTTTTACACGACATTGAAGGTGGCCTTAATTCTTGCAATGATAATAGCGTCACCCGTCGTGATATATCAGATCGTGACGTTTCTCACTCCCGGACTCTACGCTTCTGAACGTCGCGTTGTCGTAACTGTGGTCACCGTGGGACCCGTATTATTTATTGGTGGGGTGATCCTCGGGTACTTTTTATTCATTCCCTTCATCTTGAAGATGATGCTCAGTTTTACGGGAAACGGTCTCCGACCCTTATTTCAGTTAACCCAGTTAGTCGGTTTTCTCTTAGATTTCACGATTCCCTTTGGCATTCTGGCAGAGCTGCCCCTTCTCGTTGCTGCCCTTTCCCGGATGGGGCTGGTTTCCCCAGCTTTTCTCGAACAGCAACGCCGATGGGCTATGATGGCGTCGGCTCTTGTTGGAGCGATGATTGCGCCACCAACGAGTATTCTCGGGACCTTGGTTATCGCTGCCGGTCTGTATGTGTTGTATGAGTTGTCGATTGGTATTGCCAGATGGACATGGCGAGGCAAGGTGACCTCCCGGAATCCACCTGCATCAACCAATTAATCGCTTTCGTGGGCGTTGTGTTCTCGCCATGCCCTGTGGCGTTTGGGCCATTGGGGGTTAAGCCACCACGACGTGGTCTGGCGCACTCTTCTTCGCACGTATCGCGACTTTCGCCGCCGGATCCCCCGTTGCCGATTCGAAGCGTCACCGAGACAGCCGTGCCGTAATTCCGACGCTTCACGCCTACCCGATTCGCTTCCCCAGGGCGAATCGGGTAGGGCCTGGCTCTCATGCTACAAAACCATTCAGAATCCCCTGGGCCGCCCCTCGCGCGCCTCGCCCGCGACCCAGATGGGACAGCCAAACCCTTCATCATGCCACAAAAATCCGGCCGGAATGGAAAAAAACTGGGAATCAGTCAGGGGTGGGGGTGGGTGCATATGAGCCATAATTGGAATACCCAAATTGCTCAAACAAATGTAGAAAGAAGTGTCGCCGGTGCACAACATTGGAAATCAGAAGGATCACGATATCTCTATACACACTGGTGGGCAACGACCGTGCCTTTTATGAACTGGATCATTTTAATGCAAGTCGTAGTTAATGGTGGCAATG
>JAKADI010000496.1 GCA_021820675.1 Bacillota bacterium
TACCATTCGTCTTGCAGTCTTTGCTCGTAGGCGGGAAATCGGCGTTATGAAATTGGTTGGTGCCACCGACTGGTTTATCCGGTGGCCATTCATCCTCGAAGGTTTAATATTGGGACTCGTTGGAGCCGTTGTGGCGGAGATCGTTGTGGGCCAGGGGTATCACTGGCTACTTATCGAGGCGAGCAATGCTTTGCCGTTTTGGCCGATGGCTCCGTTTCACCAAGTGATGGCAAAAACCGTTGATGTCACGTTGTTGGGGGGGCTGGTGGTTGGCGGTGTGGCCAGTTTGGTGGTTCTAAGACGTTTCCTTCGCGTCTGAATTATATCGTCTCATGGTATAATGAGAGCAGAACTTGGGGTCCCGAAATTTGGTCAGGGCGTGTAATAGCGCAAAAATCGCGAAATGTGTTAAGACTTGTCAAGAACGATTTGATACTATGTCCCCCATCAATTGCTCGCTCGTGCGGGAATAGGGATGGTGGGAATTTTGTGTGGCCGATTTTCTAGTGATTAATGAATTCCCGGGGCAGGTAGGCAGAATGTTTATCGCCGGAAGATCAGAGTGTTATGGGATTTGCCCTGTTTCACGGCGTAATAGTTGTCTTTTACCCACCCGGGGTCATATCATTTATGTCATCAGGAAGACATCAATAGGGTCTTGACTCTCTCTCCTTCATCGCATTTATGGGCCTTCCAGGTATTTATATCACATTGACAGGGGATGGCCGGGGCTTCTTGCCAGACCGCACGCCAAACGCCGACGCATCACGTTGGTCGCAGCTGGACTATGATGACTCATCATATGGTCTATAATATGAATATCACCGAATTTTGCAGGCAAGGGACGGCCGTCCGGCGGTGGCATGAATGCCGTCAACGAGGAGACCGTGCGGTTTAGCTCGATTGGCAATAATTTTGGAGGGCACAAGACTTAAGCATGGCACGTAGCCAATTTCTTTGTTCCCGGCCGTTTCGAGTGGGACAAAGCACCTTGCCCGTTATGGTACCGATGAATAAACCAACCGCAGGGATCCCATCTGCCATTGCCAGCCAGGAGACAGGTCGAGGTGTTGTGGTCGGAGCATTGGGTATGAGGGATCCAAACTATGATAATGATGAGTCAGAGGTGCCCTCGTGTCCAATGATCCGGAGCATGTTACAACTTGCGGTTCCTATTCAGCAAACGACGCGTCGGTAACGCTTTGAGAAAGGATAAGGGATGGGCGTATTTCAATTAGTGAGTCCATATGAGGCGCAAGGGGATCAACCCCAAGCAATAGAGGGATTAGTACAGGGCATAGAACAGAATCTGACCCAGCAGGTTTTGTTAGGCGTTACCGGGTCGGGTAAGACGTTTACGATGGCGAATATTATCCAGAAGGTTAACCGTCCGACGCTGGTCATGGCGCCTAACAAGACGTTAGCCGCCCAACTGGCCGGGGAGCTAAAAGCCTTCTTTCCCCATAATGCCGTCGAGTATTTTATCAGCTATTACGATTATTACCAACCCGAGGCTTACGTGCCCCAAACTGACCTCTACATTGAAAAAGATTCGCAGATTAACGATGAAATTGACAAATTGCGACATTCCGCGACCTCGGCCCTTTTAGAAAGGCCGGATGTGATTATCGTAGCGAGTGTGTCTTGTATATACGGACTAGGTTCGCCAGAAGATTATCGTGAACTGGTGTTGTCCATACGAGTGGGAACGCAACGGGAACGTGACAGCATCTTGCGTAAGTTGGTGGAGATTCAATATGACCGCAATGATGTTAATTTTATCCGCGGCAAGTTTCGGGTGCGGGGTGACGTGATAGAAGTTTTTCCAGCCAACCAAAGTGAGCAAGCCATTCGGATTGAACTGTTCGGGGATGATATTGAACGGATACGAGAATTTGATCCGCTGACGGGAGAAATCATTGGGGACCGCGATCATGTGGCGATTTATCCGGCCTCCCATTATGTAATGGGCCAAAATCGGCTGAAACCAGCTATTTTGAGCATTGAACAGGAGTTAGAGCAACGTTTAACAGAGTTAAAGAATCTGGGAAAAGATTTGGAGGCACAGCGTCTCGAACAGCGAACCCGTTATGATTTGGAGATGTTGGAAGAGGTAGGATTTTGCTCCGGGATTGAAAATTATTCCCGTCATTTTACTGGCCGTCCGCCCGGCTGGCCGCCTTATACATTGCTGGACTACTTTCCTCATCCGTTTTTAACGATTATTGACGAATCCCACGTGACAGTTCCCCAAATTCGTGGAATGTATGCGGGAGACATCTCACGAAAGACGACTTTGGCAGAACACGGATTTCGTCTGCCGTCAGCTTTGGACAATCGTCCCCTGCGATTTGATGAATTTTTACACAGCATTGATCAGGTTGTTTATGTTTCGGCAACTCCGGGTCCGTATGAATTGCAGGTGGCTGAGAAAGTGGTCGAACAAATTGTTCGCCCGACTGGGTTGGTGGATCCGCCTATTACGGTTAAGCCGACCACGGGGCAAATTGACGACTTGCTTTCTGAAATTCGGCAGCGTGTCTCAAAATCGCAAAGGGTTTTGGTCACCACTTTAACCAAACGAATGGCTGAGGATTTAACCGAATATCTTCGGGAA
>JAKADI010000497.1 GCA_021820675.1 Bacillota bacterium
CATCACGCGGGAATAGTCGACAAATTTTTCCTGAAGTCAATAATTGTCCAGAAAATTTGTCCGTGCTATTATTTCTATAGTTTGTTTGTAATAATTTAAGTAGGGGGAAATATCTGCTTAATTTAGCCTAAAGGGGGAGAGTCAATGGCGGTTAAACGATTTCCGGTGACTCTCACAATTAATGGCCAAAAGATTGTGCGGGAGGTTGAGCCGCGGATGCTTTTGGTTCATTTTTTGCGGGACGAATTAAACCTCACAGGAACGCATGTGGGGTGTGACACCTCCCAATGTGGTGCCTGTACGATCCTTTTCAACAATAAGGCGGTAAAGTCCTGCACCGTCCTGACAGCGCAGGCAGACGGCGCCGATATCGTCACCGTCGAAGGATTGGAACAAATGGAAGCCGGAAAACTGCATCCGGTCCAACAGGCTTTCCGGGAAAAACACGGGTTACAGTGTGGGTTTTGTACGCCGGGGGCGATGATGCTGGCAGCTGATATCATCAGTCAACATGAACCGTTGACTGAGGACAGTATCCGTCACCAATTAGAGGGTTTGTTATGCCGGTGTACCGGTTACGAGAATATTGTGCGCGCCGTTCAACACGCGGCCGAGATTGCCCATGAGCATCAAACCTCCGAAGAGGCAGCCCAAGCTAGCGGGGGTTAAGGGAGTCGTTCGGCGAATCGAAATGCGAACAATCAGCGCGAGAAGAAAGAGGTGAGTGGATATGGCTCAGGTTATTGGACAAGCCGTCAAGCGGCAAGAAGATATTCGGCTGATTCGAGGGCAAGGTCAATATACTGATGATGTGAAATTGCCGGGAATGCTTTATGCGCACATGGTGCGGAGTCCTTATGCTCATGCTAAGATTGTATCTATTGATACGAGCCTGGCGAAAAACATGCCGGGTGTTGTGGCCGTTTTTACGGGCCATGATTTGAAAGACGGCGTGGGATTGATTCCGACAGCCTGGATCCCACCCGATTCCGACCTCAAAGTTCCCCCTCATCCCGTTTTAGCGTACGATGAAGTCCATTATCAGGGCGATGGCGTCGCGGTTGTGATTGCCGAGAGTCCCTATGCCGCCCGAGACGCGGCTTTTGAGATTTCCGTGCAATATGATCCCCTGCCTGTTGTAACTGATCCTTACCAAGCCACACAAGATACGGCGCCTTTAGTGCACCCGGGGATTGCGCATAATGTTGCCTTCCACTGGAAAGCCGGCGAGAATCTGGACGATGTATTTGCGGGAGCCGAAGTCGTCGTGAAACAACAATTTCGCCAGCAACGGCTCATTCCCAGTGCGATGGAACCGCGCTCGGCCACCGCACAGTACCGAGCAGCCGATGGCACTTTGACGGTGTGGGCTACCACGCAAAATCCCCATATCCTCCGGTTCCTGATGTCAGGCCTTTTGGGGATTCCCGAGCACAAGCTGCGGGTCGTTGCCATTGATGTGGGAGGAGGATTTGGCAGTAAAATTGCCTGTTATCCCGATGAGCTCATCGTCTCCTGGGCTAGCAGGAAGTTGAATCGGCCCGTGAAGTGGACCGAAACGCGCCAGGAAAATTTTCTCGCCACCACCCATGGGCGGGATCATGTTCAAGAGGTGGAACTGGCCGGGACCAAAGATGGACAAATTCAAGCCATCCGTGTCAAATCTTTTTCAAACATGGGTGCCTATTTGTCAACGGCAGCGCCGGGGGTCCCGACCATATTGTTTGGCCTCATTATCAACGGGGCTTATCACATTCCGCATGCATCATCGGACGTATTCGGGGTATTGACGCACACCTCTCCCGTTGATGCCTACAGAGGAGCGGGACGGCCTGAAGCCACTTTTCTCATTGAACGGATGGTGGATCTATACGCCCAATCGATTCAAATGGATCCGTTAACCGTGCGCGAAAAGAATTTGATCCAACCCCAAGAGTTTCCGTACTCTAATGCTTTTGGATTGGAATATGACAGCGGAAATTACCAAGAGGCACTGGCTAAAGCCCTCCAAATATTTGATTATCCAGCATTTCGCCGCGAACAGGAAAATTTGCGAAAACAAGGCAAGTATGTTGGCGTGGGATTCAGTACCTATGTCGAAATGTGTGGTCTAGGCCCTTCAGAAGTGGCCGGCGCCGTGGGATTTCAAGGCGGATTGTGGGAAAGCGCCACCGTCAGAGTCCATCCTACAGGAAAGGTCAGCGTGTTTACCGGAGCCTCGCCCCATGGTCAAGGAGAAGAAACCACCTTCGCCCAAATTGTTTCCGAAGAATTGGGCATTCCTGTGGAAGATATCGACGTTATCCATGGGGATACACAGCAAATTGCCATGGGTTGGGGGACATATGGGTCGCGAACGACGGTCGTCGGCGGGGCCGCCATTCATCTGGCCAATCAAAAAATTATTGAAAAGGCCCGTCAAATTGCCGCGCACAAGTTGGAAGTGGGCGTCAATGATGTCGTCTTTGAAAACGGAGTATTGAGCGTCCGAGGATTACCGGAACGGCAAATGCGTTTTCAAGATGTGGTATTGGATGCGTACTTGGCATGGAATTTGCCTCCTGGCCTCGAACCCGCCTTAGAAGGAACGGCGTTTTAT
>JAKADI010000498.1 GCA_021820675.1 Bacillota bacterium
GAACAGGCCATTAGCCAATACAATCTTCCCGTGTTGGGGATCTGCAACGGGTTTCAGATTTTATGCGAACGGGGTCTCTTACCAGGGGCACTTAGACGCAACCAATCCGGAGAATTCCTGTGCACATGGGAATACACGCGGGTAACGGCCGTGCCTCCAGGATTTTTGGGTCTTCACTCAGGGGACGTTTTGCGTTTACCCATTGCCCATCATGAGGGAGCATATGCCCTGGAACCTGGTCACTTGGAAGGGCTTTTTGAAAAAGGACAAGTGTTTTTGCAATATAGCGATGCTAAAGGCGTGGTTCACACTTTGATGAATCCGAATGGTTCAGTGGCTAACATTGCCGCTGTGAGCCAGGGTCCGGTCGTGGGTTTGATGCCTCATCCTGAGAGAGCCATGGCCGAGTATTTAGGATCCTCCGATGGACGACAGTTCTTGACGGCATGGTTAGGGGAGGGCATCGCGTGACGTTCCAAGATGTAGGATTAAGCCAAGGCGAATATCAGATTATCGAACAACGGCTGGAGCGGGAACCTAATGAACTAGAGTTGGGCCTTTTTGGGGTCTTGTGGTCCGAACACTGCAGCTACAAAAGTTCGAAGAATCTCCTGTCGTGGCTGCCACAAAAGGGGTCGGCGGTGGTTCAAGGGCCGGGCGAGAACGCGGGAATTGTCGCCTTGAATGACGAGGTTCATGTCGCGTTTAAGGTCGAGAGCCACAATCACCCGTCATACGTGGAGCCGATGCAAGGGGCAGCCACGGGGGTGGGTGGCATTTTGCGCGACATTGTCGCCATGGGTGCCAGACCCGTAGCCTTAGCGGACTCTTTGCGGTTTGGCACAGATGAAAAGTCTCGGTGGATTCAACATGGAGTGGTTGAAGGTGTCGGGGCTTATGGCAATGCCATCGGCATCCCGACCGTCACTGGAGAAGTAGGCTATGGGCACGGGTACGACAAAAACCCCTTAGTGAATGTTATGGCCGTAGGACTATTACGGCCCCAACATCAGATGAGTGCCAGTGGCGCTCGAGTGGGGTCTTATTTGATTTTGATGGGGCAGCCGACAGGGCGTGACGGAATCCACGGAGCGAGTTTACTGGCATCGCAAGATTTTGGCGATGCCACTGAGCATATGCGCCCAACAGTACAGGTGGGCGATCCCTTTATGGGAAAAATGCTCATGGAAGCGACGTTGCATGCCATTGCGACGGGCAAGCTGGATGCTGTTCAAGATTTAGGGGCTGCAGGCTTGACGTCTTCCGTGGCAGAATTGGCTTACCGATCCCGTGTCGGAGCCCAGATATCCCTTGAGCACGTTTTATGCCGCGAGGCGCGGATGACGCCGTACGAAATTATGTTGTCCGAAACCCAGGAACGGATGCTGTTGGTCGTGTCGCCAGAAAACTGGAGCGCGGTAGAACCGATTATCCAGCATTGGGATGTGCCCTATAGCCTTATTGGTGAAATCACTGCCGAACCGCGGTTGGTCATTTCCTTGCACGGCGCAGAGATGGCCTCCGTTCCTCCGGAAATTTTAGCGGGTTCGTGCCCTCGGCGTCCGGCAATAGCCGAATGGGCCGATGAGGTGCGCGCAAATCCGCCAAAACTGACGGCTTTTGTTCCTTTGACGTTTGAGCGGGATATGGCGCTTTCCGTCTTGGGGTCTATGGACGCCAAAAGCCGACACAGCATCTACCAGCGTTATGATTCGATGATTTTAACGAATACGATATGGGGGCCAGGCCAGGATCTGGCGATATTACGGATTAAAGGGTCTGAAGAGGGGCTGGCTATTGCCGTTTCGGGGCCAGGACGCTACGCGGCATTCGACGCGTATAGCGGGGGACTGGCGGCGGTGTGCAGTGTCATGGGGAGGCTGGCGACACAAGGCGCCGAGGTGCTGGGACTGACAGATGGCATTAATGCCGGAAACCCCGACAAGGCTCCGGTGTTTCGGGCTTTGACCCATTTGGTTGCGGGAATCGCAGATGCGAGTCGCGAATTTGGGGTTCCGGTGACTGGCGGCAACGTGTCCCTGCATAATGAAACGGAAGGCGAACCCATTTGGCCTACAGCGGTCATTGGAGCGGTGGGAAGACATTATCACCCGCTTACACCCGTTCCCGATGCGCCCTGGCAGGCGGAAATGGATGTTCTCCGCATTGACCCGGGCGGCTCATGGAGTTTGGGCGGCAGTGTGTTCGAAATGCTCTACAGCACGCTTAGCCCCTATCCACGGCCCGACATTGAACGCTTGTCGCGACTTTATCGGGTATTGTCGGGCGTAGGACGGCGGAGGACGGAAAATCAGGCGTATGGTGCCCGCTGGGTGGGCTCCGGGGGCCTCTTCGTGGCCTTGACACGATCGATATTGGCGGCACCCGAATTTCTAGGACTAGAGGTCACCATATCGACAGACGACGCTGCGGGGCAATTGTTTAGCGAAAAGATGGGACAACTGATTGTATTTTGCTTACCCAGGGAGACGGAACGAATGGCAACCCTATTTAGCCAAGAGGACCTGGCCGTTGACGTGATTGGCCGGGTAACCGACGTACCTGAAGTGGTCGTGCGTGCCGGCCGTTC
>JAKADI010000499.1 GCA_021820675.1 Bacillota bacterium
CCGATATTTCCCGCGATGGCACGTTGCAAGGAGTCAACACGGCTTTTTGGCAAGAAATTGTTCGTAATTACCCCGGCGAAATCGCGGCCGGCGGCGGAATCGGATCCGATGAGGATTTGAAAACCTTGCAGCAACTGAACATTCCCCGCGTCTTCGTCGGAAAGGCCTGGATGAGCGGCCAAATCGATTTATCCGGGTGGGAAGGAGTGTTCTGACAAATGGTTAAACCGCGCATTATTCCCTGCCTCGACGTGAAACACGGCCGGGTGGTGAAAGGGGTCCATTTCCATGATTTGCAGGATTCGGGCGATCCCGTGCAACTGGCGATCCAGTACTATGAAGATGGTGCGGACGAACTGGTTTGGCTAGATATCATGGCAACCGTCGAAGACCAGGACTTGAGTCTGGATCTCATTCAGAAAACCCGCAATGCGTTATCCATCCCCTTAACCGTCGGCGGCGGCATTCGCTCCATACGACACGTAGAAGAATTACTAGAACATGGAGCCGACAAGGTCTCAATCAACACCTATGGCCTCGAAAACCCTGCCATTTTCGAGCAAGTCGCGTCACGCTGGGGCGAACAATGCCTGGTTGTCGCAATCGATGCCAAACGGGAAGAGGACCACTTTCAGGTTTATAGCCACGGCGGCCGAAATCGCACCGCCTATGAGTTGGGTAACTGGCTAAGGCAAGCCCAGGATTTAGGCGCCGGTGAGTTTCTCCTCACCAGTATTGATTACGATGGAACCCAAAAAGGGTATGACTTACCCATGTTACGTTACGCCCACCAAATCGTGCGCCGACCTGTTATTGCGTCCGGAGGAGCCGGCAGTATCCAACATCTCGCAGATGCGATTGAAGAGGGTCAAAAAGCCGTGTTACTCGCCTCGTTGCTGCATCAGAAACAAATAACGATAGCCCAAATCAAAGAAACATTGATAAAGAAAGGGTTGGATATTCGGTGGCCGTTATAACGGAAAATGACAAGACTTTATATCCCGTCGTGGTGCAGCATCATCAGACACGCCAAGTGCTGATGTGCGCTTTCGCCGACGATGAGGCGTTAACGCTGACCAGGCAAACGGGCCGTGCTCATTTCTATAGTCGCTCCCGCCATAGTCTATGGGAAAAAGGGCTGACATCCGGCCATTTTTTAACCGTATCGCAGATTCTGCCCGACTGCGATGGCGACAGTTTTCTTTATGTCGTCACGAATGACAACCCCGCCTGTCACCGGGGAAGCACGTCTTGTTTTGACAACTCCCCCAAGGGCCCAAGTCTCCCTGATCCCTTAGCCAGACTCCAGCAATATATTGAAGAACGTCAAGACGCGGATCCTCATGAGTCGTATACCGCTAAGCTTCTCACCGGGCCCTTGGAGAAACTGCTGAAAAAGATCGGGGAAGAAGCCATCGAGGTCATCGTCGCTGCCGCTACAAATTCCACAACCCCGGATGCCGATTTAACGTGGGAAACAGCGGATTTGTTGTACCACTTAAGTGTATTATTGACAAGGGCTCATATATCGCTCGGGGCGATAGATCAAGAACTTATCCGGAGGCACAAAAACGCATCAACCGGTTCAACAACCGTATAATAGACGCAGGGTGGCTCGTGATTCGGGCACTTATGCACATAGACCGAGTTTGCCTAAAGGGCCTGCCACGTCACCGCCTGCCCAGGTCACCTTTAAAGCACAATCAGGGCGAAGGGCAATTTCATTAACGAGCCTTTTTGTTTTATATTATAAAGGGCATGAGGCATGAGGCTAGACACTTTTGTCAGAACAAGGCAGTATAACGATGAGGATAGCAAAAGGGCATGTTGTGAGTTTGTGAAAAAAGGGATGAGGAACGATGGCGTTTTTACGTTCATGGGGCTATGCCAAGGATCGCCCGCTGACATCTTACCAGGAACAAAGACTCAACGAATTATTAGATCACTATCATGAAGTACAGCATGAGAATTTTGTAGACGAATTGGACGTAACCGAGGTTCTCATCGGGCGCGCCGTCCCGTTTAGCGAATTGACGATCCAAGAAGCCAACAAAGTGGCAGCTCATCTCAATGTACGCATTGCTTTGCACACCTATTTTAGCCAATATCTTCCGTCACCGCCACCCGAATTCGCGCAGGAAACCGAGTGGCTTAATAGTGACAGACAATTGTTAAATCGCGTCGTTGCTCGTGCAGGATGGGATACCGGGGAATACTTTTTGCCACCCTATCCCCTAGACCGGGAATAATCCGGACGAATGACTTGGGAGATAACGGCTGGAGCTTGAGGAATTTTCTCAGGCTCCTTGGTTCATAAAACCCTTTAGGCGCCACCGAGCCGATCCGTAATCCGGCCCATTGTCCGGGAACATCGGCGGGGAGAGATATCCTGTGGTCTGGGTTTTTCGGTCGTCACAAGAAACCACTCATACCCTGCACCGAAAAGCAGGTCCCAGAGACGGCTGGCAGTATACCCAAGCGGCCTGTAAGCCTAAGAAAGGAGGGTGCAGTGCTCCTTCCCGC
>JAKADI010000007.1 GCA_021820675.1 Bacillota bacterium
TTGAAATTTATAAGCCAATACCATTTCCTTAGATGGAGGCCGCCACTGGGCATCGGCTCCCCAGTACATCGTCCGGAATTTCCACATGCGAAAGGGATGCCCGTCTTTGCCAACGCGAACTTGTGCGAAAAATGCCGGGCCCCGCGAATCCAGACGGATCCACAGCGCGATGAGGGCAAATAGCCAACTCAAAAGTCCCAGCAACAACAAGGCCGCAATCAAGTCGCACACACGTTTGACAGTCATCGGACTAGACCTGATGGGTCAATAGGATGTCCCGCACGCTTTCTATCACATCATAGACATCCTCATCCGTCATCGAGGGATACAGAGGCAACGACACTTCCTGGGCAAAAAATCTCTCGGCCCGGGGAAATTGTCCGATTTCCCATCCATAGTGCCTTTGATAGTAAGGGTGAAAATGAATAGGAATGAAGTGTACGGACGCACCAATATTGCGAGATCGTAAAGCGTCGATAAATTGATCGCGATCGAGCGTGATCCGGTCCGTTTGCAATCTCAGGGGATAGAGATGCCAGGAATGCTGGATCTCGTCAGATTCCTGGGGAAGGATCACCGGCAAATCGGCAAAGTCGCGTGCAAATTGACGGGCAATATCCTGCCTGCGGGCTTGCAGGCGAGGCAATTTTTGCAATTGCACCAATCCCAACGCCGCTTGCAAATCCGTCATGTTATATTTAAACCCTGGCGCCGCAATTTCATAACTCCATGAACCCTGAGCCGTATAGCGGTTCCAGGCATGACGCGACATCCCGTGCAAGGACAACACCCGGATTTTATCCGCCAATTCTGCATCAGGGACGACTACGGCCCCTCCTTCGCCAGTGGTCAGGTTTTTGGTGGCATAAAACGAAAAGGCCGTCACATTGCCAAAAGTCCCAATTCTTTGCCCGTGGTAAGACGAGGCTATAGCATGAGCAGCATCTTCGACAACAAAAAGTTGATGTTGGTCGCGAAGACGGTTCAGACGATCCATATCGGCCGCATACCCCGCATAATGGACCGGCAGCAGTGCCTTGGTCTTCGGGGTCAGGACGTGAAGCACCTGCGTCAAATCGATGTTGCCAGTCGCCTCGTCAATATCGACTAAAACCGGTGTTGCTCCGACATGGATAATCACGTTGACGGTCGCCGCAAAGGTATAGGGAGTCGTAATGACCTCATCGCCGGGGCCAATGCCTTGGGCCAATAACGCCAAATGCATACCGGCGGTGCATGAGGATAGTGCCAACACCGGCTCTTGATTCAGCTGTTGCGACAGGGCTTGCTCAAATTGCTGCGTGATTGGCCCCCGGCTGATCCAGCGGCTTCTCAGCACCTGAATAACAGCGTCTTCCTCTTCGGGTCCTAAATCCGGAAGGTTGTACGGCATGAATTGTTTACGCATCTTTCCCATTTCCCCTTTTCAGATCCTCCACGATGCACCGGATGGGATCCTCTAGCCCGCCGTGAACCCTGCCTTGCCCCTGATGCCGCTGGACCGCTTCCACAATCCGATCCGATTGGGTTCCACATAACACGGCTTGCCCCCGATCTACAAGCTCTGTCCATTCGGTTTCGTCCCGCAATATATAAGTCGGAATCCCCAGATGGCAGGCTTCCCGCTGCACACCTCCGGAATCGGTCAATACCGCCTGAGCATGGCGCTCAAGCGTCACCATATCCTGGTAAGCGACAGGCTCGACCACTCGAATGCGGCGCTGTTGCAATAGCGGCTGCAGCTGAAATTGTTCGATGCGCTGTCGGGTTCTGGGATGAATTGGCCATAGAACCCGCCACGGCAGCGACCCTAGTGCCTGCAACACCTCTTGCAGTTTGTTCCGATCATCCGTGGTCTCGGCGCGGTGTACCGTGGCCAGGGCATATGGCTGGTCCCTGAGTCCCAGGCGTGTTAAGAGGTCTTCATTATCCGGCGTGTTATCGACTAACACGTTCATTAAATCGCCCGCCAGTAAAACCCCCTGGGTGATGCCTTCTTGACGCAAATTCTTGATGGCTTGGACAGTGGGGCAGTACAATCTCGCGGCCAGATGATCCGTTAACACCCGGTTAATTTCCTCCGCCATGTTCCGGTTAAAACTCCTGAGTCCGGCTTCAACGTGGGCCACCGGGATTTGCAGTTTGCTGGCAGACAAGGCTCCCGCTAACGTGGAATTGGTGTCACCATAGACCATGACCCAGTCCGGACGTTCTCGTTCCAAAATGGGATCCAAAAGGGCCAGCATTTTTCCGGTTTGTATCCCGTGGGTCGCCGATCCCACATGCAGGTTATAATCCGGGCGGGGAATGCTTAACCCTTCATAAAAAATATGCGATAAACGCTTGTCATAATGTTGCCCCGTATCGACCAACACTTCCTGGGCAACGGCACGAAGGGCCGGCGACAGGACGGCCGCCTTGATATATTGGGGCCGGGCCCCGATAACACTCACCACTTTCATCAGCTACGCCATCCGTTTTCCGTAAAATTGTCCAATCATATCGGTAACATAATCGACTTCCGAATCCGTTAACTCGGGAAATATCGGCAAAGATAATACCTCCAACTGGGCTTTCTCACTCACCGGGAAATCTCCAAGCCGATACCCCAGTTCACGTAAGACGGGTTGTAGATGCAACGACACGGGGTAATACACGGTGGTTCCAACGCCCTGGGCTTTGAGAAAAGCTTGCAGGTCATCACGATGTTGGACGCGAATCGTGTATTGATGAAAAACGTGGGTGAATCCGGAAGGGACTACCGGCAACGCCACCGTCTCTAACTGCAGCGCACGGAGCCTGGCGGTATAGCGATTGGCAATCTGCTGGCGCCTTTGTGTCCAGGTCTGTAAATAGGACAATTTCACTGATAAAACGGCCGCTTGAAGGGCATCCAGCCGGGAATTAATGCCCAACATCTCGTGATGGTATTTCTTCCGTGAACCATGGACCCGCAACGCCCGGAGCGTATCCACCCACTCTTCGCGCTGGCTCGTAATCATGCCGCCGTCACCCAGTGCTCCCAAATTCTTCGTGGGGAAAAAGCTAAAAGCGGCGAGGTCTCCGACACTTCCTGCCGGATTCCCGCGCAACGTCGCCCCAATAGCTTGGGCCGCGTCTTCCACAATGAGTCCGTGGAAATCTCTTCGCAAGGCCTCAACGTCGGTCATCAACCCAAAAAGGTGGACCGGCAGCACGGCCCGGGTCCGGGGGGTTATCCGGGTCCGCGCTTGCTCCGGGTCCATATTAAAAGTATCCACTTGAATGTCAGTAAAGACCGGTTTGGCCCCTGTTCGCAAAATACTTCCAGCCGTCGCAAAAAATGTGAAGGGTGTCGTCAGCACTTCATCACCCGGCCCGATCTGTGCCGCCCGCAAAGCCAGATATAAGGCGTCGGAACCGTTGCCGACTCCAACGGCCCCAAGGGTGTGTGTATATCGTGCCATTTGTTCTTCAAAGTGTTGAACGCTCGTGCCTAGAATAAATTGACCCGATTCCATAATACGCCCTATGGCTTGTGTTAACTCTGAACCGATATTGGCCATTTGCCGATCCAGCGTAAACGCCGGGATCACCATCTGGTTCATTCCTTTCGCATCCCATCCGGTAAGAATAACCACTGCTCTTCCGGCACTTGTCTCACCACACGCGCCGGGACCCCCATGACTAATCGATACGGAGGCACATCGCGCGTCACGACCGCCCCGGCCGCAACGAGTGCTTCCTGGCCCACATGCACCCCAGGCAACAATACCGCACCTCCGCCAATCCGGGCACCGCGGTGAATGATAGGCCCTTGCATGGCCTCGTGTCGCGCGTCTGTTCGGGCTACATAGGGATCATTGGTTGTTGTCACCATCGGCGCAATGAACACGTGGTCTTCAACGACAGTCGTCGCGGTTAAATAGACGGCCGTTTGCAATTTGGTGAAATCTCCAATCTGACAATCGTTTTCGACGGTGGTGCGCTGGCCCACGACGACCCGCGTCCCCAAGCGGCACCGTTCCCTGACCACTCCCTGATCGGCGATATAGCATTCCGGTCCAATTGTGGCGCCATGATAAATAATTGCCTGCGCCCCCACGACTGTTCCCTGGCCCACCCGTAACGGCGGCAGTTCTCCCGTTTTTAACCAGCTGGTTTTGCTTTTCGCGGGATTTTTCCCCAAAATGGCACCATCACCAATAATCACATTGTCTTCAATAATTACGTGAGAATGAATGATAACATGGTGGCCTAACATGACGTTTTGGCCTATTTCAACGTCATCCGCAATAAAACAATGGATGCCTTGTTCCTTTGGATTCATTGATCTTCCCCTATTATTTCCGACATGTGTACCATGCGGCCTTCCCGTCCCGAACGTACTAAGCCTTCTATGACAGCTACGCTTTCCAAGGCACTGGCCGCATCCAAATGCGGCGTCCTGCTTTGATCGATGGCTTCCGCAAAGTCTTTGAGCGCATCATAATGGCTTTGCCAACTTGGACGCGACGGCAAATCTAAAATAGCTTGACGCACGTCTTCTTCGTCATCTGTGCCGACGCGCCAGGTATTAATTTGATTGACGGTAGGTCCAATGACCACTACCCCATGTTCGCCCACCACCGTAATGCGCTCTTCCAAATTGGTCTTGGGGACGCATGTTGTCGCCGCCACGGACGCCAAAGCTCCTGATGCAAACCGCAAGACGCCCGCCACACTATCTTCAGCCTCAATGTCGTGGGTTAAAGTAGCCGTATAGGCAAACGCCGTATCAACAGGACCCATGAGTTGCAATAACACGTCAATCGCATGAATCGCTTGGTTAAACAAAACGCCGCCGTCCATCGCCAATGTGCCCCGCCACTTAGCTTCATCGTAGTAAGATTGCGGACGTGCCCAGCGCACCGCAATGCCCCCATTGACAATTCTCCCTAGTCTCCCGTCTTCATAAGCTTGGAAGAGCTGCGAAACTGCGGGCAACATTCGGTTAAATTGCGTCACCACTGCCACAACGCCTTGGCGTCTGGCAAATTCCACCACCGCTTTGGCATCGAAATAAGAAAGCGCCAGGGGCTTTTCCACCAGGATATGCTTTCCGTGCTGTAAGACTTGAAATGCCAAAGAACGATGCAGCCCGGAGGGTGCCGCAATGATGGCCGCATCAATCTCTACCGCGTCCAGCATCGCTTCGGTCTCGCTAAACGCCACCGCATCAAAGGCCACGGCTGCGGCTTCCGCACGTTCCCGGTCGGCATCGACTGTCGCTACCAACTCAATCCCCTCTTGGTGCACCAGCGCTTGAAGATGTCGCTGACCGATTTTCCCGCACCCTATCAAGGCGGTTCGTATTCCCATAGACCACTGTCATCCTTCCTCAAAAATGAGTCATGCCACAACTCCCCGCAGTTACAACCGTACAACGTTTTCCCGTTCAGCAAACTTCTTCGTCGCATTCCTTGAATCCACAACCAGAGCGCTGTGATTGACCACCCATTCATAGTCAATGCAGGAATGATCGGTGGTAATGACCACACAATCTTGCAATTGCACCAGGTCTTCGCTCAATGCCACCGAACGAATTTGGCGGGAGAAAAACGTGTGCGGCTTCACCACAGGAACGTAGGGATCATGAAACTCGACGTGAGCCCCTTGCTGCTCCAGCAGCTCCAACACTTTTAAAGCGGGAGATTCCCGTTCATCATCGATATCTTTTTTGTACGCAATTCCTAACAACAAAATGCGTGACCCATTTATAGCCCTTTTTCGAGCATTCATTGCACGAGTTATCTTGTCAACAACGAAGTACGGCATGCGCAAGTTGATTTCCCCCGCCAGTTCTATAAACCGGGTCGGAAAATCGTATTCGCGGGCTTTCCAACTCAAATAAAACGGATCCAGCGGAATACAGTGCCCACCGACCCCAGGACCGGGATGAAATATTTGAATGCCAAACGGCTTGGTCCCCGCCGCCTCCAACACCTCCCACACATCAAGCTGCATCCGGTCGCACAGAAGAGCCAACTCATTGACCAGGGCAATATTGACCGCCCGGTAGGTGTTTTCAAAGACCTTGGATAACTCAGCCACACGAGGGGACGAAACGGGAATGACTTGACTAATAGACTGTTGATAAAGGGCCGTGGCGGCCTGCCGGCACTGAGGCGTCACTCCTCCCACTAACTTCGGGGTATTGCGGGTCTTAAATACGGGGTCGCCTGGATTCACACGCTCCGGAGAAAAGGCCAAGAAAAATTCTTCCCCGACCTTCAGTCCGCTGGTTTCGAGAATCGGCTGTAAGACTTCTTCCGTCGTTCCCGGATACGTCGTGCTTTCCAGGGCAATCAACTGCCCCGGTCGCATGATTTTCCGGATTTTGTCCGCTACCGCCAAAATGTACGATAGATCCGGCTCCTTATTGGTCGTCAAAGGCGTCGGAACACAGATGATAATGACATCCGCTTCCGTTAAGGCTCCATAATCGCCTATGGCCGACAGGCGCTTTTGCCGGGTTAATGCCCGAAGGATCTCGCTATCGACATCGGGAATATAGTTTTCACCCCGATTGACCCGCTCCACCTTGCTTAAATTGTCATCCAGGCCAATAACGCGGAAGCCGGCAGAGGCATGTTCCACCGCTAAAGGCAATCCCACGTATCCCAGCCCCACCACACCGATAAGGGCACGGCGGGTGGTCAAACGCCTCATTAAGTGATCGAAGTAGGTTGTCGTAGGTTGGTTAGTGAGCACGAGCGCGTCCTCCCGTCGTCAACAATTCGGCATCTGTCAGAGCATAGACGTTGTCGGATTGAGGTTGATATTCGGGAACGATGGCCTTGAGCAATTGCCGGATTCGTCCCTCGTCGGCCAACCGTCCCGCATCCAGCAATTCTTGTATGAGAGGCCATACCTGAGCCGGATCTGGCATGTCTCCCACGTGCATGAATATCCTCGAATTCTTGGTGGCTTGGGTTTGATCCTCGGGCGTCAATAACTCCTCATAAAGTTTTTCCCCGGGCCTGAGGCCGGTGAAAACAATATCAATATCGACTCCGGGGCGTAGTCCGGACAGCCGGATTAAATTGGTGGCCAAATCGATAATCCGTAAGGGTTCTCCCATGTCCAGCACAAACGTCTCCCCACCACTGCCCATGGCTCCAGCTTGGATCACGAGTTGGCACGCCTCGGCAACCGTCATGAAATACCGAACCATGTTAGGATGAGTAATGGTTACCGGACCGCCTTGGGCAATTTGTTTCTGAAACGTCGGCAGTACACTGCCTCGCGACCCCAAGACATTGCCGAATCTCACTGTCACAAAGCGCATGCCGTAGCGCTGAGCATAAAAACTGCCGAGGATCTCGCCAATACGCTTTGTCGTTCCGTAGACGCTGGTCGGATTGACGGCTTTGTCGGTTGAAATAAAAACAAACCGTTCGACACGCATTCTTTGGGCCACGTCTAACAGGCCCCATAATCCTTCGACATTATTGCGCACGGCCTCGGGGGGCTGAATTTCCATTAAGGGTACGTGCTTGTGGGCAGCAGCATGAAAGACCACTTGGGGACGGGTCTGCTCCATAATCTGCTGGATGCGTCCCCGGTCGCGCAAGTCGGCCACGACGGGAACAACCGTCAAATTGGGAGATTTATTGTGCATCTCCTGTTCAATTTCAAAAATGGAGGTCTCATCGAGCCCTAAGAGGATCAGCGAACGCGGGGTAAATTGCGCCACTTGCCTGCACAATTCTGACCCAATCGTACCGCCGGCTCCCGTCACCATGACCGTTCTGTGGGTCAAATAGCTGGCGATTTCCCCCAAATCGACAATGGCTGGTTCGCGTTGCAGCAAATCTTCAATTTGCACGTCACGAATCTGATTGACCAGCACTTGTCCACCAATCATTTGATTAATAGCCGGAAGCATACGCGCTTTGACATTGAGTTCTCGACATTGATCCACGAGCGGCCGTAAAATTTTCCCCGAGGCCGAAGGAATGGCAAATAGGACCTGGTCAACGTGGTAATCGTGAATGACCCGGGCTAGCGCCTGCGTTGTGCCTAGGACTCGCAAGGACCCGATCTGCATGCCGTGTTTGGCCATGTCATCATCCAAAAAACCCACGGCAATCCCTACTTCCGGATGGCGACTCAGTTCTTGCACCACTAACTGGCCAGCTTTTCCCGCTCCCACCACCAGGACGCGCGGCGCAGCCTTGCTCCGCGGCATCCAGTTAAAATCATAATACGACCGGATGAGAAAGCGCCATCCACCAACAAGCGCCATCGCAAACAACACATAAAGTAGGTAAACGCCACGCGGATAATGGGCGGCCCCTCCTAAAAGCAAGAAGCCATCCAAAAAGACGGTGCTGCCGAAAATGGAACCGATAAGCACTTGTGCGTCCTTGGGTCCCGCATATTGCCACATCCGGTGATATACCCGGGTAAACCAGAACAGCAACAATGTCGTTATGGTAAAAACAATCGAAATATGTTGATAAGGATGTAAATATTCGCCTGGGATATAGGGTACATCAAATCGGAGATACAACGCCATGTAAACCGATGCATTGATCATAATGGCATCCACAAACATAGCCAAGACAATTTTCAAATAAAGACGCAATCGCCTTTTCAATCGATTCCCTTCTTTCATTCCCACACGCCCGGGGCTTGGGACAAGACCTCCAAGCGCCAGAATTATAACATGTTTCCTGATCACCCGGCGATGATATGGCCTTGGGTCTATTCTTGCGCATGTTAGGCCACATGTTGGCCAATATTCGACGTGATTCACTCGACAAAATCATTTTCGTTCTCTATAGTAACGCAGGCAAGGTCTTTAACGTTTAATATAGTAAATGAGGGATTTACCGATCAAAAATCATGACGGTTCCGTTGCTTGTCCCAGGCGGATCGGCAGCAGGATGTTCCGGATGGAGGATTTATGTGGCATTGAGAGTTGACAAGTCAAATGGACCGCAATGGCTGAGTGTGCCGGTTAGTGATGACAGAACGCCTAAAACACAGCACCTGGTGCAAATAGATCGCGACGTGTTGAATTTAATTATGGAAGAGGACCCGCGTCCTCCGGAGATTATCCTGGACCTGATTGCGCGACGTGCGCTCAAGCGCATGCCTGTCCCCAACACCGACGAGGGAGATCGCATTATTACTCCGCACAATATCGAGTTGGTATGGCCGAAATAACATACTAAACGGGACGCCCGCTGCTTGCGTCCCGTTCTCCGGCTAATCCTCAGGTCGTCGCCCGTAAGATCTCTTGCAGCTCCCTGCCGTCCAATGTTTCCCGTTCGATGAGTTCCAGGGCAATCCGGTTAAGCGTGGCGCGATGTTGAATTAAAATGCTTTTCGCCCGCTCGTATTGTTGCAGCACAATGTGACGCACCGCCTGATCGATCTTTGACGCCACTTCTTCTGAGTAATTACGCTGTCTCATGAGATCCCGGCCTAAAAAGACCTGATCTTGCCGCGTGCCATAAGTCATCGGCCCTAGTTCTTCGGACATGCCGTACTCGGTAATCATTTGCTTGACCATCTTGGTAGATTTCTCGAGGTCATCCGACGCCCCCGTGGAAATTTCTCCAAAAACGATCTGTTCGGCCGCCCGTCCCCCCAGGGACATCGCCACCTTATCCAGAATTTGCTCCTTTGTAATCAAGTACCGATCTTCTTCAGGCAACGGCATCGTATACCCCATAGCCATTCCGCGCGGAATAATCGTCACTTTATTGACGGGATCGCCATGGGGAACCAATAGTCCCACGAGCGTATGACCTCCCTCATGAAACGCCACCACGCGCTTTTCAAAGGAGGATAAAACACGGGTTTTTTTCTGGGGACCAGCCATAACGCGTTCAGCGGCTTCCTCAAAATTCTTCATCGTAATCTTCTTGCGGCGTTCTCTCGCCGCTAACAAAGCCGCCTCGTTCGCCAAATTAGCCAAGTCAGCTCCCGTGAATCCCGGCGTACGGCGGGCAATCACATGCAAATCCACGTCCGAATCCAGTGGCTTATTGGCCACGTGAACTTCCAAGATTCTCTTCCGTCCCGCTTGGTCCGGACGCGGAACCATAATTTGCCTATCAAACCGTCCGGGACGCAATAATGCAGGATCCAGCACGTCGGGCCGGTTGGTCGCCGCCATGACGATGACCCCCTCGTTGACCCCAAATCCGTCCATTTCAACAAGTAGCTGGTTCAGGGTTTGTTCCCGCTCGTCATTCCCCCCCCCATAGCCAGCACCGCGCATCCGGCCTACCGCGTCTAATTCATCGATGAAAAGAATGCATGGCGCGTTCTTTTTGGCTTGATCGAACAAATCCCTGACCCTGGAGGCACCAACCCCTACAAACATCTCGACAAAACCCGAACCGCTTTCCGAGAAAAAAGGAACACCGGCTTCACCGGCGACCGCGCGCGCCAGCAACGTTTTACCGGTGCCCGGTGATCCAAATAACAAAACACCTTTGGGAATTCTGGCCCCCATTTCAAGATACCGCTTAGGATTCTTCAAAAAGTCCACAATCTCTTCAAGTTCTTGTTTCTCTTCGTCGACACCGGCAACATCCGCAAAGGTGACTTTAGGCAAGGTATCCGCCTGCAAGTGGGCCTGACTTTTTCCGAAAGACATCATGCGATTGCCGCCTTGACTCTGTCTGAAGAAGAAGAACACGAAGCCGATGACAATCAAAACAGGCACAAAGTCGCCAATGAGTCCAATCCATACAAAGGAACTGGACGGCTTTTGCACCGTGACATTGGCGTTCCCTTTATTGAGTTGCGTACTTAACGCATTGGTTTCGCCGGGTGCGTAGACAGTTTGAAAATGCTGGCCCTTCTTATTCGTCCAATTGACCACATGTTGGGACGGATTCACATCGGCACTCGTAATCTGACGTTTCACACTTGCCGTTATCAGCGAACTATAAGGGAGCTCCTGAACTCGTGTTGTACGCGCATTGAGAATGTCCATCAGCGTCGAGATGAACAACACCACCAGAACGATTGTGATGACGCCTCGAAACCACCGGTTTTGCATCGGATCCCCTCCGCCTGAAGCTAATGCTCCATAAATAACGAAAAATTTTTGCCTGATACATTAGGATAGCACTTTTCACCAAGCTTGCGCCATAACTGCTCGGATGTCCGGGCTAGTTTTACTCCGAAATGGGCATAATCATACCAATAATTGGTGATAGTTGAAAGGAGAGACCTCGGTTCATGTCTTGGAAACACCGCCTGCCTTGGCTATTGTTAGCAGCCTTGTGGCTCCAATCGGCGCTTTTTCATCCGTATCTCGCACCACGGGTCCCGCTTTTCCCCTTGTTCGTATCCTGGCCCGCGGCCTGGGGCGTGTGGATACCGCCCATCATGGTGGGCCTCTTGTATATCCTATTAAGCCGGATATTTCGTCAAAAAGCCTGGCTACCATGGATAATGACTGCGGTGTCGCTGATTTATCTCAGTGCCGATACCGTCATCTTCTCCACTCATCTGGGACAACATGCTAGGATTTTATTATACCGCATCCCCGCCGCAGTCATCGTACTCGCCCTGTTTATTATCGCGATGGATCAAAAACCTGGGCGCGCGTCCTGGACTTCGGTCATTGCCGGAATCGGAATGATTAGTGCGTTTTGGGGAAATCCGCTATGGGCCTTCCTCATGGCTTTATTGTTAGCGGGTCTGATTTGGCACCGCCGTCATAAGCTCAACCGCACCGAGGAACAGCCAGATCCCAAAGCTCTGTAAAAGTCAAAACCCCGCGTTGCAGGCGGGGTTTTGACTTGATGCTCCCACGCATTACCACTGACTGTAAAGCGCATAAAGAGCTTCAATATTGTTTACATAACCCTGGGTCACAGGCACCACCTGGTTACCGTTGGCCTGAACTGCCCCGGGTCCGGCGTTGTACGCCGATAAGGCCAATGACAAGTTGCCCCCAAACATTGTGAGCATATCATGTAAATATAGACACCCCGCTATCAAATTCTCCCGGGGATTATAGAGCTGGCTGGGCGGAATATTCAACACCCTTGCGGTTCCCGGCTCTAACTGCATCAGACCAATCGCACCCGTAATACTCACAGCATTGGCGTTGCCGCCGGATTCCTCGGTAATCACCGCAATAACTAAAGCAGGAGGCAGGTTGTCTTGCTGCGCAATAGGCGTAACGAGTGGCAACATCGCATTGAACAAAGCGTGTCTAGATAAGGTCCCTTGGGAGAACTGAGCTAACAAAGCCTGAATTTGCGAAGCAATCTGATTGATTTGGGCTCCTAAACGCGCCATATTCTGTTGAATCTGAGATTGTTGATTTTGTAAGGCCGCCTGGGCTTGCCTTTTTTGGGCTATGCTGACTACCGCGTTTTGCGCCGCGCTAATGGCTTGGTTATGTAACGCCACGGCCTGACTTTCTTCTTGCGACAACATGTTTCGTTCCTGTTGTAACAACGACTGATGCGCAGCCAACGAGGCACGGGTTTCCGACAACAGCGTTGTTTCCTGTTTCAAACTCGCTTTTTCCTTCGTCTGTTGCTGTTCTTCCTGTTTAATGATATTGACTTCGGAAGCCGCTTGCCCCGCAATGTGACCTAACATGGAAAGACGGCTCACAAAATCCGAAAAGGAATGAGCGCCTAATAATACATCAAGGTAGCCTATGGACCCACGTTCTTCAATCAATTGTAATTGACCCTTGAGCAACTTGCTTTCCTGAATTAAACTCGCTTGTGTTTGATGCAGCAAGGCCCGGGTTTTCTGATAATTGGCCTC
>JAKADI010000008.1 GCA_021820675.1 Bacillota bacterium
TGGACGCTTTTTTCGAGATGTTAGGAAATGTAAAGCCCGAAGACGTCTACGAAATTATCAGCCATATCCTGCCTGCCCAGATGCTTGGAGAAGTCGTGGAGAGGTTGGATCAGCAAGGGGGACCCGAAGGAAACTTTCGTCAGTGGTGGTTTTCCCAAAGGTATCCAGCATAAGAAATATTTGTCATCAAAAAAAGGAATATGCCAAGAGATTGTCGAAAGACGCATAAAAAAGGCAATGAAGAAAGGGGGGGAGGCACGTTGGTTAATAAAACGCTGGCTTTCTTCCAAAATGGTCAAGTTGTTCCACTGACCACCCCTATCTTTGGGGGGCCTCTCACGAAGCGCCGGGGCCGAAGGCGGGAACAAGACCGATATTTTCCTAATGGAACCTTAATTCCTAGCCGTGAAGAATTGATTCAATATATTCTTAATCATATCCTCTACCAAATTGATCCCGTTCTGGGAGAACCGATATTTTGCAAGCACATCATCAAACCCAACCGCGAACGGAATCGGGAAAGTATGTATCACATCATACTCGGACCCTCGTCCTGGACTGGGGTTTGGGAAGTGATTGGGAATCGGCGGATGTTTGACATTCACGCCGAATATGTGGTGTCGGAGCAAAGCTGGCTGCCGCAGATTACTGTATCGCGCGGTAATTTCATTGGGGTCGGCAACTTAAACGGCATTGAACTGGACCCCATGGATTTAAGGCGGGAAGTGATTCACCGTCAGTTTGTGACGGCTGAAGAGTATGACTGGTTTGCCAATCCGTGTGCATCCGTAAGGGGTATGGCGATCGCCCGGGCTCAACGCGGCATTTGGATGTAAAGATACCCGAAGAAGGAGCGAAGCGCTATGCGCTTAGATGTTACGGCGATTGGCGGGATTATTTTTGGTGTGCTGGCCTTAGTTGCCGGCTTCGTGTTGGAAGGCGGGCGGGCTGGGGCGTTAGTCCAAGGGACCGCCGCTTTGATCGTGTTTGGCGGCACCATTGGCGCGACGGCGGTCTCCTTTTCTTTGGATGAACTCAAGAAAGTTCCTGCCCTGTTTCGGATGGGACTGACCCGGAAGCGATTTGACCCGATTGTGCTGATTGATCAATTGGCGCGATATGCCGATATCGCTCGGCGTCAGCAGCCATTGGCCCTGGAACCCGAAATTGAACTCACGCAAGATGAATTTTTGAGCAAGGGACTGCAGCTCATTGTCGATAATGCCGATCCAACCTTAATGCGACAAATGCTGGAATCCGATATTTATGCTCGGTATTCGCAACAAAAAATGGGGGCCAGTATCTTCGAACAAGCGGGCGGCTACGCTCCTACGATGGGGATTGTGGGGACTGTGATGGGACTAGTTCATGTGCTCGGGGAATTATCGGGGAATCCCAACAATTTGGCCTCGGCGATTGGCTTGGCCTTCATTGCGACTTTATACGGGGTATCAAGTGCGAATTTATTATGGCTGCCGATGGCTACCAATCTGAAGAATAAGGCTAAGCACGATCTCTTAATGCGGCAAATTAGTCTGGAAGGTCTCTTGGCCATTGGGCAAGGGATGGCACCGAGTTTACTCAAAGACAAGTTGATGACCCTTATCCGTCCTTCCAATTCCCCGGCGGCGCAAAATACGGCCGCTTCACCGAAAACCGGCAGTCAGGAGGCATCATGAACGACCTGTGGGACAAAGATCCCGAACCGGGTGGCACGGAAGGTGCGGGGATGATGCGGTGGCTGATTACCTATGCCGACCTCATTACTTTGCTGCTGGCGTTTTTTATTGTGCTTTATGCGATGAACCGGACCCAGGAGGTCAGGTTCTCTTTGGTCTCGCAAGCTTTAGCCAAACAGTTCAACTCCAACAGCATCGTGGGGCGCTCGCCGGGACCGTCTATTGTGAATGGACTGTCCGGCACTCATGCCGAAGTGGTTCAATTAAACCGTCTAGAGAACGAACTGCAGCAAAAGATCGCTCAAGCCGGTCTTAGCCAATCGGTGTCTGTCACGAGTACTGTCCGCGGGGTGGAAGTGAGCCTAAATGCTTCCTTGCTCTTTGCTTCCGGTTCGGCCAAGGTCGCTCCGAAAGCACAAAAGTTGCTCTTCCAGCTGGGTGCTGTCTTTACGACCGTGCCCAATGACATTGAGGTGGCGGGCTATACCGATTCGGTTCCCATTCGTAGCGCCAAGTACCCGAGTAACTGGCAATTGTCGGCGATGCGGGCAGCCAATGTGGTGTACGTTTTAGCCCATGTTTCGGGTATTCACCCGCAGAGGCTTTCTATCGCCGCCTTTGGCCATTATCATCCGATTGCGACGAATCGAACCTCTCAGGGCCGCCGGCTCAATCGCCGGGTCAATATTTTGGTTCTCCGTTCCCAAGTGGCGCGAATTGCCATTGGCAATGGCCCTTAAAGGCCGCCTATGTCTGTCCATCTTAAAAAATACCGAGAGGATCCGAAGGGAGAGAGCTATCGTGGGATTATATAACACCACCGCTACGCAAAGTATTGTCACCACCTTGAATTTGTCTCAAAAGGCGGAAGGCATGATGGCCAATAACCTGGCCAACTATGACACCCCCGGCTACAAGAGTGAAAGTCTTTCATTTCAACACCAACTGGCCCAGGCCATCACACAAGGCCCAGGTGCTGTCAGCCGGGTGAGAGGTCAGGTAGTGGTCAATACCATGGCCTTGCAGCCCAATTTAAACAGTGTGTCTCTGACGCAGCAGACAACCGATTTAGCCAAGACCCAGCTCCTCTACCAAAGTGCGGTTCAGGCGTTTAATTACAAAACCACAGAAATCAAGATTGTGACCGAAGGGAGAGCCTTATAGGATGTTTGATGCCTTGAATATTACCTCCTCCGCGCTTAGCGCGGAATCATTGCGGCTGGACTTGGTGGCGAATAACTTGGCCAATGCGACCACGACGAAGACGGCAACGGGTTTTCCCTATCAAAGTGAATCGGCAATTCTCTCATCCTTGCCAGCTCCAGGGCATGGCCCTTACCAAGGCGTCGGGCAAGGCGTCGTGGTGCGGCAGGTGATCGCGAGCCAGGCGCCATTCCCTAAAGTTTACGACCCCACTAGCCCTTTGGCGAATGCCCAAGGTTACGTCTTGGAGTCCAACGTGAACTTATCCACCCAGATGGTGGACATGGCCGAGGCTTCCCAAGCTTATCAAGCTAACGCCAATGCCTTTACGGCGGATAAGAACATGATTTTAAAAGCGTTAACGATAGGAGCGTAATGCGCGATGAATCCCATTGGATTGACCTTAACGAATCCGGCTGCTCTCATCGCGGCGCCTGTATCGTCGTCGCCTTCCGGGACTAAGACCTTTGGATCGCTGCTTCAAGGAGCCCTAGGTCAGCTCGAAAGTACTCAAACGCAGGCCAATCAACAAATCGCCGGGGCTATGACGGGGCAGGTGACAATTACGCAGGCGATGGTGGCAATGGCTGAAGCCCAAGGCACATTGGATGCGGCGACCGCAATTCGCAATAATGTGGTGCAAGCCTACCAAACCATTATGAATATGCCGGTGGGATAGAGATTAGAGGCGTATAAATGAACCAACGGGTTAAACAGTATGGAGAACAGATTCTTCAGTGGTGGAGACAGCAAACCTTGACTCAGCGTCTGCGTCTCGGTGTGGTGGCCGCGCTGATTTTGAGTGTGTTGCTGGTGGCTTTTCATTGGTTGACTAGCCCCAACTGGCAACCGCTCTATACGAATTTGAATCCGCGCAGCGCGGGCCAGATTACCACGCAGCTGACGCAAATGAAAATCCCCTATGAACTGTCGAATCAAGGGCGGACGGTGCTGGTGCCGAAGAAGTCCGTCGATCAAGTGCGGGTGAACTTGGCGGATTTGAACATTCCATCCAGTACGGTCGGCCTTCCTCAACCGCTAAGCTTTAGCTTGGGGGAAACCAACCAGGAAATTACTCTTTCCCAATTGGCGGATTTAGAGGCGACTTTAGCGCAAACCATTAATTCGGTTAATGGTGTCCATAGTTCTCGCGTGTTGATTAACCAGCCGCCGCCAGCGTTGTTTGGCGAAAGTACGGCGACTCCCACGGCGTCGGTATTTTTGGACTTGAATTCGGGCGTGTCTTTAAGCCCTGCCCAAGTTAAGGGAATTATGAACTTGGTAGCCCATTCCGTGGCGGGGTTGTCACCCAAACAGGTGACCGTCGTCGACCAGCAAGGTACACTGTTGTCCCAAAACGCGTTGAGCACCGGAGCCAGTTCACAGATCACCGGGACCAATCAGGCCGAACTCCAGGCGGAAGATCAAATAGACAATCAAATTGCCCAAAATGTCACAACCATGTTGGATCAGGTATTGGGACCCGGTTCCGCCGTGGTCCGGGTCAATAGCACATTAAACTTTAATCAGTCGACCATTCATTCGACCCAATATGGGAAATCGGTTTTATCCTCCCAGCAAGTGAACACCAAGACCACATCCCAACAAGGAGCCCCGGCTGTGCCGGCCGGCGCCGCAGGCAACACCCCAGTCTATCCCTTGGCGGCGGGCACCGGGCCCTCTAAGTCACAAACCCGTTCCACGACGTCGCATTGGCTGGTGGATACCACGAGCACCCGCCAGGTCGTTCCCTCAGGCAGTATTAGCCGGATGACAGTAGCGGTGGCGGTGGACAAGCCGCTTAGCCCGGCCCAAAGCGCGTCACTCAAGAACTTGGTGGCATCAGCGGCTGGCGCGAACCCGGCCCGGGGCGATGTGGTCACGATTTTAGGCCAGCCTTTCAATCGTTCCCAGGTGAATTTGGCCCTGAAGCAAATGGCGCAAGTGCAAAGGATTCAACAAATTCGGCGCTATATCCTGGACGGGGTGCTGGCGCTGTTAGGGATTGTGTTAGCCCTCATAGTGTGGCGGGGCTTGTCGAAGCTGCGCAAGGCGCCAAAGAGCCCGGGGTTTGACCCCGCGCTGGCGATGCCGGGAGGACAATCTCTATCGGTGACCGATTTACTAAACGAGATCCGGCAAAACAAAGAACCGTCGGTAACCGAAACGGCGAAAGGGTATTTGCAAGAGATGTTGCAAAAAGATCCGGAAGGCGCGGCGCGCTTACTCAGGGCTTGGATTCAGGAGGATGAATAAGGTGCGAATGTCTGGTGCCCGCAAAGCCGCGGTTTTGCTGATGGCTATGGGAAGCCAACAAGCTGCGACGCTTTTACGCTATCTTAGACGTTCTGAAGTGGAAGCCATCACCATGGAAATCGCCAATTTGAAGCGCGTCGATTCGCGAGTGGTCGATGACGTCGTGACCGAGTTTTATGAAATGTCCAAGGCGGAAAAACAGCTCGCAGAGGGCGGCATCGACATGGCGCGGGACATGCTGGAGAGAGCTTTTGACGCCCCGAGAGCGCAGGAAATCTTGCAGCGGCTGACAGGCTTTTTGCAACGGCGCCCCTTCGAGGCCCTGCGCAAGGCAGATTCCAGCCAAGTGATGACACTGATGATGAATGAACACCCGCAAACCATTGCGGTGGTCTTAGCCTATATGGATCCGACTCAAGCGTCTTCCGTGCTGTCGTCGTTGGATCCGGATATGCAAAGCGATGTGGCTCGGCGTATTGCGGTCATGGGACGGGCTGCTCCCGAGGTGATTAAGGAAATTGAACAATTGATGGAAAAAAAGTTGACGCATTTAGCTGCTGAAGAAATTTCGGGGGCTGGCGGCGTTAACGCCATTGTGCCTATTTTGAATAATACCGATAGGACCTCAGAACGCCTCATTTTACAGCGGTTGGAGGAATTTGACCCTGAATTGGCTGATGAAATCCGCAACCGGATGTTTGTCTTTGAAAACATTGTTCAAATTGATGATCGGGCAATGCAAAAGGTCTTGCGGCGGGTGGATAACCGCACCTTAGCCCTGGCGCTTAAAGGCACGCCCCCGGAGGTGTCCCAAAAGGTCATGCACAACTTGTCCCAAAAGGCGTCAGACCTGCTGAAAGAGGATATTGAGGTGCTGGGTCCGGTGAGGATTCGCGATGTCGAGCAAGCACAAAGAGAAATTGTCAATGTCATTCGTCAGTTGGAAGATCAGGGAGATCTGGTTATTGCTCGCGGGGAGCGTGATGACTTTGTCGTCTAATGTGCTTAAGGCGCAGACAGTGAAAAACAATGCGGAGCCTGTTCGCTTGCATGTCGGACCCAATGACATGCTTCCTGTGTACGCGGCCGTAGCTGAAGCCCAAAAAGCGGCGGTGGAGATCGTCACCCGTGCCCAAGATGAAGCCCGGGCCATTATCGAAGGGGCAGAAGAGGAAGTGGGTCAAATCCGGGAGCAAGCCCGCCGCGAGGCCCACGATCAGGGATTGCAGGAAGGCCGGGGGCAAGGGCGGAAAGAAGCACTGGCTCAGTGGTCGAAAACGCGGGACCAGATACAGGAGCTCTGGGTCAAAATTGAACAACTCAAGTCCTACACAAAACTCTTGGAGGCGGAGTTGGTGTTAGCTCAAGCAGCGGCCTTGACGCGTACGTTTATTGAAGAAGAGGGCATGAACCGGCCCGAATTGCTGCGCCAGTACTTGACGCAAGTGGTGCAGAGTCTTGAAGGAACTCAGATCACCCTCTTTTTATCCCCGGAGTTCCATAACACGGTGAAGAGATTGTCTAAGAACTGGGAACCGCTGTGGCAAGAGGTGGAATTAGCGGTTGACCGTACGCTTGAGACATTGGAGATGCGGCTGAAAACAGAAGGCGGGGACGAGTTTTTAGCGGGACCGGCGGCGGCGCTTACGCGGATTTTGGATGAGGTGCTTTATGGAGGTCAGTGAGCGAGTTTCGCACATAAAGGTGGCCGATACCGTGGTGCCGTGCGGAAGAGTGTCCGCTCTGCGGGGCCAAATCCTGGTGGCGTCAGGCGTGCGCATGGCTGTCGGCGAGTCCGGTTATGTTCGCCTCTCGCCTCAGCGTACGGTTGACGTGGAGTGCGTCGGATTTTTAGAAGGTCAAGGGGTTCTTTTGACCCCATATCACGATATCACCGGGATTAAACCCGGCCTGCCGGTGGTCGCGAACAGGCGTCCTTTGGGCATCGTCACGGGTTTTGGGGTGCTGGGCCGTTTGTTAGACGGAATCGGCCGGCCTTTGGACAATGGACCGGTCGTAACCGGCCCCAAACGGTTTTTCGACTTAACACCCGTACCGCCTCTTAGCCGGAAAAAAGTCCAAGACATCCTGTGGACAGGCGTGAAGGTCATCGATGCGTTTTTGACATTGGGGCAAGGTCAACGAGTCGGGATTTTCGCGGGGGCGGGATTCGGCAAAACAACATTATTGGAGGATATTATCCAAGGCGCTGAGGCCGATATCGTGGTGGTCGGGTTAATAGGGGAACGCGGAAGGGAAGTGGCCGAATTTTACCGCCGTCTTGACCCCGCAACCAAAAAACGCACCGTCATTTTCGCTGCGACATCCGACATGCCGGCTATCATGCGGCTGAAGGCGGCTTGGTCGGCCACGATAATGGCCGAGACGTTCCGTGACCAAGGGAAGCATGTGTTAATGGTGATGGATTCCCTGAGCCGTGTGGCTCTCGCCCAGCGTGAAATCGGGATGGAAACCGGAGAACTGCCCTCGGCCAGGGGCTATACCCCCTCCGTGCTGCACTTGTTGCCGCGGCTGCTTGAGCGTGCGGGCGCTCAGGAAAATGGTTCGGTGACCGGGATCTATACGGTGTTGGTCGAGGGAGACGATGCTTATGATGATCCGCTGGCTGATGTCGTGCGGGGGTTATTGGACGGGCATATCATCTTATCGCGTCAACTGGCGCAGCAAGGACACTTCCCTGCCGTTGATGTGGTGAGCAGTTTGTCCAGACTCATGCCCGATTTGGTGCTTGAGGACCAATGGGTGATGGCCCGCACCCTGGGGGGCATGGTGGAGCGCGTCGCGAGGGCACGTGATTTGCTTGAGATAGGGGCTTATACGGTAGGTCGCGACCGCGATTTGGACAGAGCCCTGGCCACTTATCCCGCGATTCAGGCATTTTGTGACCAAAAACGGGGCACAACCGCCGACCCCGAAGATACCTGGCGCGAGCTTGCCCTGCTTTTCGCAGAGGTCGAAAGATGGGACCGGGCTCAGGAAGAGGTGCGCGGTGAAAGGTGATCGGACCTTAGAGAGCTATATCCGTGATCTTAGCCAAAAGCAGCAGGCCAAATCTCGGGATGTGCAAGCTCTGAGCCAGCATCTTGCGAATTTGCAACAAGCCCGACAGGATCAATTAGGCACACTCCGGAGTTCTCAGGATACTGTGCGCTCGGATGATGTGCTTCACGTCAATGATTTGACCTCGTATTATGAAAATTATTACTTCATCAACCGACAAATTTCTGCTCTCCAAAAAGAGGAATTAGACATATCGCGACGAATTGAGGAATGTCGGGCGGAAATAGTTTCCATGCGCCAATCTCACCAAAAGATTCACCGACTCGTGAGTCGGCGGAACGGGCGTCAGCAAGCAAGACAGCTGCGGTTGGATCGTGAGGAGTGGTTGGCGCTAGGAGTGGCCCGGACGTCAATGTTGGGGGAGGGCCCTTTGTCCGGTGTCCCTATTAGAATCTCGTCAGTCCGTGTATCTGGTCATAAGACCGGGAAAGATGGTGAGCACCCGGGTAATTAGGCGGGTGCGTCAAGAGGTGTATCTTGATGCCCTGAAAGATCACGATTTAGAGTTGACGCCTCTACCCGGGACGACGATTGTGATGCGCTGGCCTTATGATGATTTGTTATATGAGCAACGTGGAATCATTACGGAAATCATCGACCCGATTCCCATCATTGTGGTGACGTTGCAAGGCACTTCCCGCATCATCGAGCAGCGCGGGAGCTTGCGGGTCAAGGTGCAAGTGCCGTTGGAATATGGCCTGGTGCGATCCGATTCTGAATTGTTGATGACTACGACGTTTGATCTGTCGGCAACGGGATTGCGTTTCCCTAGCGCCGTGGAGTTGTGGCGTGGGCTGCATTTGAAAATGCGGCTGAGGATCGGAACCGAAGAAGTGCTGCTCCTGTCGCAAGTCACTCGGGTGGCTCCGAAGCCGCGGGAAATTCGGGGGAAGAAAACCTGGGAGAGTGCTGTCCGCTTTATCCAAATTCGGCCGCAAGACCGCCATCTTATCGAGCGATTTGTGAGAAGCCAGCACCACCGTCAACAAGCGCGGCGGGAGTAATTCAAAAAGGCATGCCCATCAAGGAGGTGATGATTGTGATCATGCCGTCTGTCGTTCACTTAAAAGTCCCTAAGGGGCCCGCTAGGAGCCCGCGTCCAGGCGTTGTGCCTACCCATTTCGCACGCCTGATTCACCAACATGCGCCGGATGTCAGGGCAGGGAAGCCGCTTCGCCGTCAGAACATAGCGGCGCGACTGGTGAAAAAGACGGGAAAACATCTGATGCTTAAGAAAGTTAAGGCACAAAATCATCGCCATCAGTCCAAGACAGCTCTAGTGAAACTCAAGAAGCCGATGGGGCTAACGAGGCAGCAAAAGACCATCCCGGGGATTTTTCCCGGGGCCGCCACACCGCTGCTGCCGGTCATTGGCGGTGGCGGGCCGCAGCCGGTGATCCCAAGGGGGGCGAACTCATCTCCGCCTGCCGCACAGCCCGCGGCGGATTCCCTGACTCCGCAGCATTTTCCGGGACAATCCCTGGCAGGGCATGTCCAGGAACGGAAACTGGTTTTTTACCGAAACTTGCCTCAAAACACCGGACGGGCGCCTGCGCGATCAACCCCTCGGCATAACGCCAGCTCAGGGCGAACCCTCGCGCCCGCGGTTAAGTCTCTTGACGTCCCGGCGGACCTGGCCACGGTTCTTGGGGTTGAAAACCCGGGGAAAAACGCACCGAATACCGCCCAGGCTCCCTTGCCATCGGTTCTTAGGCAGAGTGTACAAAGGGGGATCTTGCAGAAGTCGTCGGGGGGATGGGTTGTCAAACCGCTCCATTGGAAGGCTCCTAGCGGGATTAACGCCACGAAATGGTCGTTAACGCTGCCGAAGCGCGCGGGATCCGTGATAATGACCCTGATTCATATGCAAAAGAGTTGGAAAGTGGATATGGAGGTCAGTGCCCCGGGATTAGCCGGCGTGTTGGCGGAGAATTTGGGGCAAACTGCCACCATGACCGCGGCAGCCTTGCCTGTATCCCAAGTATCGGTGTTTGTGGGACTGGGCCAAAATCAAACAGGGCAGGGCGGCGGCCCAGGGGCCCAGGGATCTTCCTCGCCAGGGCAGTCGCCTTCCCCTCATACGCCCCACAGACCCACTCGCGCGCCCAGTTCCCTGATACGCCCAGGCGGGTTCTCATCTCCTGCGCGGATTGATTATCAGGCGTAAGTCACATTGACTGAGGAAAGAGAGGATGATTCTCATTTGAGTATATTCATGAATAGCCTAGTAGGCGGGAATCCGGTATCGCCCGCGACATCACCGGGATCATCTCCCGCTGCGGGAGGCAATTTAGGGGAGTCGGCCTTTTTGACATTATTGGCGGCCGAACTGCAATATCAAAATCCGTTGCAGCCGATGAATAATACGCAATTCGTGGCGCAGCTGGCCCAGTTTTCAAGTCTGGCTGCCGTGACCAGACAGTCGACAACCCTCGGCCAGATTCTCTCCACGTTGCAGCAACAAAACCCGGTGGTGCAGCTGTCCCAGCTTATCGGCAAAACGGTGAGCACGGCTCAGGGCAGTGGCGTGGTGACAGCCGTGGCGCAACAAGGTCATACCCAAACGGTTACGGTGAAAAATCTGGGAACCGTTCCCCTCACGGCCATAACCGAGGTTAAAGGCTGATGACGGCATCTTTAGGTCCAGTGGGGCCTGGGACAGGGCAGGACGCATTGCGGGCGGCCCCGGGCCCCACCCAGGAGACAGAGTCCCAGGGATTTGGCGCAATTTGGCATGACACCCTAATTTTCAGCCAACATGCGGCGGCCCGTATCAAGAGCCGGGGGATTCACCTAGATCAGAGGCAAAAAGCGCGGCTAAGTCAAGCTATTGATGCCGTGTCAAATAAGGGATCTCAGCAAGCCGCCATTATCATGGGGACAGACATCTTTGTGGTGGCTCCTCAGTCCAAGACGGTGATTACGAGCCTTGCACCGGGAGCAGACGGGATGAAAGTTATTACGCAAGTGGATGCGGTGGTCTACGTAAGCCGGACCTCAGCTGAACAGACAGCGGCGGAGGAAGCTTCGAGTGCCCGACAGACTGCGGGGACTCCTGCCGCAGCCCACTGGAGTTTGTTGTCGTTGTCCGGCAGTGGGCCCAAGCCCACAAGCCCCGAGGAATCCCGCACTCCGGGGACTTAACACCGGGCCATTCAAGAAGGGGAGTGAATTTCGTGTCAGGCACATTATATACCGCTATTTCCGGACTCAATGCGGAACAAGCACTGTTGGGCGTGGTGTCGGGAAACATTGCCAATGTGAATACGACCGGGTATAAAAGCAGCAATCTGACCTTTGCCCAGGCACTGGAGCAAACGCTGGCCGGGGCCACCGCCCCGACCGCAACGACGGGGGGGACCAATCCGCAGCAGGTCTCGGCCGGTTCGGCCGTGGGGATTGGAGCCGTCGATGTCAATATGAGTCAAGGAAGCTTGCAGACAACCGGCATTAAAACGAATATGGCCATTTCCGGACACGGATTTTTTGTGATTAAGACTCCTACTGGCTACAGCTATAGCCGTAGTGGGGATTTTACCCTGAATGCCCAGGGCCGGTTGGTGACGCCGCAAGGGTATTTTGTTATGGGATGGACCGCTCAAGGCGGCAAGTTAACGGGACAAAATGCCGGAAACTTGTCTCCCATCACGATTACGCCCAATATGACGCTGGCAGCCTCTGCCACGAGCCAGGTCACAGTCCAAGGCAATCTTAACGCTGCCCTAGCCCAAACCCCCGCTTCGGCGACGCCTGCTCAGCGGACAATTCCGGTGACAGTTTATGATTCATTGGGGAATCCTGTGACATTGGATCTCAATTTTACCCCTACAAAATCCAATCCCAATAACGGAACAAGCTGGACCTTAAGCGTTACCGATCCGACGTCAGGCTCCGCTGTTACGGCCAGTGGAGCATCTACCGTGAGTTTTACCAATACGGGAACGCTGAGCGGTCCGCAGACGGTGAAATTAGTCTTAACGTCGACTACCGGGGCTGCTTCCCCTCAGAGTGTTCAGCTCAATTTGGGTCAATTAACCAGTGCCGCGTCGTCGACGTCGTTAACGGCAACCGCTGACGGGTATCCCCAAGGGACCCTGTCTAATTTCACCATAGGAAAAAACGGAGTCATTACGGGGTCGTTTAACAATGGCCAAATACAGCCGATTGCACAAGTGGCTTTAGCCAACTTCAATAACGCGGCGGGACTGTTAAATGTGGGAAACAATCTCTGGCAGCAATCCGCAAATTCGGGGACGCCCCTCATGGGACAACCCGCTTCGGGAACTTTGGGCAGCGTGGTGTCTGGTTCCCTGGAGGAATCCAATGTCTCTTTGGCTAATCAATTTGTGAATATGATTATGGCCCAACAAGGTTATCAAGCTAATGCCAAAGTGATTTCGGTCGCCCAAGCGTTAGGTACGACCTTGGTTAACACCGTGGCGCCGTAGGTGGTGTTGCCGTCCGGTTATGGCGCATGTCCCGTTCGACATCTGTCGTTCGG
>JAKADI010000009.1 GCA_021820675.1 Bacillota bacterium
CCTTGCGCGTGTGTGACAATTATGGCTTGTTCATGGCATGGTGGCCAGAATGGTCATTGACGCATGGGTTTAATCAACGTAGCCGACATCATCTTTATCTTTTAAACCAGCATTTGTTGCATACAGCAAAAGAGGGCCCTACCCCGTTATTGCGACTCGCGGGATTATTACATGATATCGGCAAACCCTGGAGCTATACCCTCGATTCCCAGGGACAAGGGCATTTTTATGGACATGCGGACCTCGGGGCGAGTTGGGCGCGAGCCATGTTGGAACGGTTGCATTTCGATCGGGAGCGTACCCAGACGGTTACTTCTTTAATTGCTCATCATATGTACCCCTGGGAGCGAGTACAAGCTAAAACACTCCGCCGTATCCGTCGGGAGTGGGGGGGTGAGCATGTTTCCCAATTGTGGACACTACGGAGGATGGATGTCATAGGGGCAGGTATGTCGTCATCATGGGAACACGAAGAGGATGTGAAACGTCACTGGCAGGAGGCCCTGGCATCACCCGATGTGTTTCAATCACTGGCCATCAATGGGCACGATATTATGGACTGGCTAAATGTGCGGCCCTCTCCAGTTGTTGGATGGTGGTTGCAGCATGCACAGGCGTGGGTTGATGAAAATCCTGACCTCAATAATCGGGAACGCCTGAAAGAGAAGATTCTTCAAACGGCGGCATGTGCACCGGACACGTGCAAAGGTCCGACGTCGCATAGTTCTGCGGATTGAGGACAAAGAAAGAAGGCAGCTTTATGGCATTTATAGGCGGAATTTATGCGCCCAATACTCCAACTCTTATCGGTAATTTGGGGGTTCACCATGCAAGCACCGAAACAGCATTGCGAGCGTTAGGGCAGCGGCTTTTAGGGCGGGAAAAATCGTTAGACGCTTTAATTGTTGTTTCACCGCACTTTGTCACCGGACAGGGCTTTGGGGTCGTGGCACAGTCTCAATTGCGGCAAATTTTTGACTTTTATGGTTTTCCGCCGTCGTTTTACGACGTGCATTATGCGCCTCCTGGTGCACCTGAAGTTGCCGCGAAGTTGGTGGCTTTATCCCTCGACGCCAGCATTCCGGTGGCGGTGGCCGACGAATGGGGACTGGACCACGGGGCTTGGGCTCCATTAATCCATCTTTTTCCTTCGGCAGACATCCCGGTCGTGCCCCTTTCCATTTGCCCGGAGTTGGGGAATAAGACACATGAAGCCCTAGGACAACAAATTCTCCTCTTGGCCCAAGATTTTGATATTGCGCTGATGGCGACAGGATCGCTTGTTCATCGGCTGGATCTGTGGAATCGTCATCTTCCCTCGTTTCCTAACGAGGCACGCCAGTATCTGGACATGGTGGAAGCAGCCGTTCTGCAGGGCCAATGGGGACCAGTATGGGATATTCCAGTTGATCTGCGGAACCAGGCGGCACCCGAAGGCGGTGAATTGCCGCTGCGGGTTCTTGCTGGGGCCCTACCGTCTTTTCAAGCGCAAATATTGGCCATGGAAGAGGAATTTGCGGCTGCGTCCCTCACCACGGTGTTTTTCCAACCAACCATATAGAGTAGGGAAGAGCCTCGCGGATGTCGAACATAAATAATTCGGCGTCAAGGTACTTTACGCTATTGGGCTTAACTGAAAATTATGGTCATATGGCACTTCGGCGTTTTTTCGGGCACCCATGTGGCACAAGGGTGTTGCGCCGATGGCGGTCGATGGGCACATCAGTGCCGTGCCCTTGGGGACAGAACCCCGTAGGGCACCGCACAGCGGATAATCCTCAAAAATACCCGAGCACATCGCCCGACCCGATGCGATCCAGCGGTCCACAGCGGAGTGAGAGACGTCTGACACCACTCCAGGAGAAGAGCACGCATAGGTTTCCGCCGGGGTGATAGATGACCCCGGCGGCTGAAGATTATGCCAAATGATTCAATACCGTTTGCAAAATCCCGTTATTACGCACATAGTCGATTTCGACAGGAGCGTCTAATCGGCAAATGGCGTGAAATATCTTCGTGGTACCTGAAGTAGGTGAAGTGACGCGAACGGCGACTTCGCAGCCGACCGCAAGCGGAGTAGAAAATTCGATGCTGAGTAACTCATCTCCCCGCAGTTCCCAGCTTTTAGCCGATTCCCCGCGAAGAAATTGAAGCGGTAAAATCCCCATCCCGACCAGATTACTGCGATGGATGCGTTCAAAGCTCTCGGCAATCACCGCGTCGACCCCGAGAAGTTTGGGGCCTTTGGCTGCCCAGTCGCGTGAGCTACCGGTTCCATACTCTTTCCCAGCGATTATGACGAGGGGTACACCTTGGGCTTGGTACTTCATGGCAGCGTCAAATATTGACGCCACATCACCGGAAGGATATACCCGTGTTACGCCACCTTCGGTGTCGGGAACCATGAGGTTATGGATACGAATATTCGCAAAAGTCCCTCGCATCATGACTTCATGGTTGCCACGCCGTGCTCCATAGGAATTAAAATCTTTTGGTGACACGCCATGAGCTTCAAGGTACTGGCCCGTTGAGCTTTTAACCGGGATACTGCCAGCGGGGGAAATGTGGTCGGTTGTCACCGAGTCACCAAAGATGGCAAGTATGCGCGCATTTGTAATGCGGTCGAAGTGACTCTGTGACGCTTCAAAAAAGGGCGGTTTTTGGATGTAAGTTGATGCTTCATCCCACGCATACGTACTTCCGCCCAATTCCGGTAATTGGTTCCATAATGGATTGGCGGCAAACACCTCTTGATATCGTTCGGAAAACATGGCCGGCTTTAGCGCCCGTTCCAATGTCTGTTGAATTTCGTGGTTGCTGGGCCACAGATCTCGTAGGAGGACAGGATGGTGATCCGCATCATACCCTAAGGGATCCTGGTTCCAATTGATGCGCATAGTGCCGGCCAATGCGTAAGCCACTACCAACGGTGGCGAGGCAAGATAATTGGCTTTGACTAAGGGATGTACCCGTCCCTCAAAGTTTCGGTTCCCGCTTAAGACGGCAGCGACGGTCAGATCGTTGTTTTGAATGGCTTGAGCGACCGGATCCGGAAGTGGACCGCTATTGCCAATGCATGTGGTGCATCCATACCCAACGATGTCAAAACCCAACTGGGCGAGGTATCCTAAAAGTCCTGCGGCTTCCAAATACGCTGTGACCACACGCGAACCCGGGGCCAAACTGGTCTTGACATAGGATTTGACGCGAAGTCCTTTTTCGACGGCTTTCTTGGCTAAAAGCCCGGCCCCAATCATGACAGAAGGATTAGAAGTATTGGTACAACTGGTAATGGCGGCAATAACAACCGAACCCTGGGCTAACGATTCTTGATGACCGTCGTCCCATGTAATTTGGGAAGTTTTTTGCGTTTCAGTAGGGGTTAAACCAAACCCTCTTTGGCTAACATCCTGAAGAAGAGATTCTTCAAAGGCTTGAGGCATTTGGTTTAATTCAATGCGATCTTGCGGACGCTTGGGGCCCGCCAGACTGGCGTTGACATCTTCAAGATTGAGTTCGATTACTTCGGAAAATACTGGGTCAGGGGTGTTGTCTGTACGAAATAGTCCTTGCTCCTTGAGGTACCACTCGCTGAGACGAACGTGTTGACCGTCGCGCCCTGTCTGCAACAAATACTGTATGGTTTCAGCGTCTACCGGGAAAAATCCCATGGTTGCGCCGTATTCCGGGGCCATATTGGCTACTGTGGCCCGATCGGCGATACTCATTTGTGCTACCCCAGGACCGAAGAATTCCACAAATTTACCCACTACTCCGTGCTTCCGAAGAATCTGGGTGATGGTTAGTGCTAAATCCGTTGCCGTGACGCCTTCTTTCAGCATACCCGTCAATTTGAATCCGACAACGGCAGGTGCGACTAAGGATAAAGGTTGTCCCAGCATGTTGGCCTCGGCTTCAATACCTCCAACGCCCCAGCCTAAGACACCCAATCCATTTATCATAGTGGTGTGGGAGTCTGTGCCAACCAAAGAATCGGGGAATACCATGAATCCGTTTTCATTTTCGCGAGTTGTGACGACTGATGCAAGATACTCCAGATTCACTTGGTGAACGATTCCGGTTCCGGGCGGAACGACTCGAAAGTTGCGAAAAGCTTGTTGGGCCCATTTTAGGAGGCGATATCTTTCATTATTGCGTTGAAATTCGCGTTCTGTATTCTGCTGTAAGGCCGCTGCGGTCCCAAATGTATCGACCTGTACCGAGTGGTCGATTACGAGATCGACGGGAATCAGTGGATTAATTTGATGGGGATCCTTGTGTTGACGAGCAGCCTCATCCCGCATGGTGGCTAAATCCACAACAGCGGGAACTCCAGTAAAGTCTTGGAGTATTACACGGGCTGGTTTGAATGGGATATCACCACTGCTCGATGGCGCCTGAGCATCCCAGCGGGCTAGACGCGACACATCGTCCCGGGTGATCTGGTGGTCGTCCATTTGCCGTAATAGCGATTCTAGGAGGATTTTGATAGAAAAGGGGAGTTTCTCCACAGGGCCCTCAGATTCTAATGCTCTAAGACGATAATAGGTAATCGGTAGGCCTTCAAATACGGTCTTAACGCGGGCGTTAAAGACATCATGCTGCGTATTATTCATGATTTTCACCTCAACTTTGAACTCTGCTGAAAGAGCCATGACTATTGTAAACGTCCCTTTCGGTATTTGTCGACGTGTGAACCGTAAAAGGGGATGATATAATGAACGAGAATTACATAAAAGAGTGAGGAATATTGTGAGCCAGTTACACGAAAAGACTACTGCAGGGCGAACATTTGCCATCATCTCCCATCCAGATGCCGGGAAAACGACTCTCACGGAGAAGCTTCTGTTATTCGGAGGTGCCATTCGGGAGGCTGGTGCCGTCAAAGCGCGTCGACAACAGGCTCACGCTCGTTCCGATTGGATGGCCATTGAACAGCAGCGGGGTATTTCCGTCACCTCAACCGTATTGCAATTCCACTATGACGGCTATCGGGTGAATTTGTTGGATACGCCAGGTCACCAAGATTTTAGCGAAGATACCTATCGCACTTTGTTGGCTGCTGACAGCGTGGTTATGGTCATTGACGCTGCCAAAGGCGTGGAACCCCAAACGGTCAAACTGTTTCAGGTGGCATCGAGTCGCCAAATTCCCGTCTTTACGTTTATTAATAAGTTAGACCGGGAAGGACGTGATCCCTGGGAACTGTTGCAAGAAATCGAGCGAGTCCTGGGGATTCAGACATATCCGATGAACTGGCCAGTGGGGATGGGATTAGATTTTCGAGGAATTTATGATATCCACCGTGGACGCTTTGAACATTTTGACCGGGTTCATCAAGATTACCGGATTGTCGACTATCAGTCGTTACAAGATCAAATTCCTCAGGATCAACGGTGTGCATTGGATGAGGCACTAGAACTGATGGTTGCAGCCGGTGAGCCTTTTGCGAAAGAAAAGGTGATCCAAGGACTATTGAGCCCTGTGTTTTTTGGCAGTGCTATAGCCAATTTTGGCGTCAAGGCTTTTCTTGACACGTTTTTGCAGTTGGCACCTGGCCCGACTGCGAGACCTTCCACCAGGGGTGAGATTCTTCCGGGTGACAGTGAATTTAGCGGGTTTGTCTTTAAAATCCAAGCTAATATGAACCCCCAACATCGTGATCGCATTGCCTTTGTGCGAATTGTCTCAGGACGATTCGAACGGGGAATGGCCGTAAATCATATTCGCTCTAAACGTGTCATCCGTCTGAATCAGCCACAACAATTTTTAGCGCAAGATCGATTTATTGTTGAGGAAGCATACCCTGGTGACGTCATCGGTTTACATGATCCGGGCCTATTTCATATTGGCGACACATTGACTCAAGGGGAACAATTTGAATTTACGGGTTTCCCTCGGTTTAGCCCTGAGCATTTTGCTGAAATTGAACTAAAATATGCGCTCAAACATAAGCAATATCAGCGAGGGCTGGATGAACTCACGGAAGAAGGATTAATTCAGGTTTTTCATCCAACCGATTTGGGACCACAGGTGTATTTGGGTGTGGTTGGACCTTTGCAATTTGAAGTGTTAGAGTACAGGATGAAAATGGAATATGGGGTGGATGTCTCCATGCGCCCGTTGAATTTTGCGATGGCTCGCTGGATTAAGGGGGCGTGGCCAGAGCTGGGCCGATTTGATCGGGCTCGGGTGGTTCTTGATGCTGATGAGCAACCCGTGCTTTTGGTGGAAGATGAATATACCTTAGCGCGATTGCAGGACAAATATCCAAAGATGCAATTGCACGAGTCGTCTCCGTTGGCATCGCGGCATCTATCCTGATTACGATCAGGCATCGACATGAAGGGGGATTTTTTGTTCATGAAATTTCGCCGTTTAGGCAAAGCAGGAATCAAAGTGTCGGAGATTGCCTTAGGAAGTTGGTTAACTTACGGAACCGTTACGGAACAAAACACGGCCGAATCGTGTATCCACCAGGCCTACGAGTTGGGTATTAATCATTTCGATTGTGCCAACGTATATGGAAGCACGCCACATGAGGCGGAACGGTTTTTGGGCCAAGCTCTGGAACCCTTTGCCCGCGATTCGTATGTTTTAACGACGAAAGCTTTTTGGCCTGTGGGCGATGGGGTTAATGACAAGGGATTAAGCCGTAAGCATCTGACCAGTCAATTGGAACAGAGTTTAAGGGCTTTAAATACTGATTACGTCGACATTTTCTATTGCCACCGTCATGATCCTGACACAGAAATGGAAGAAATCCTTAGCACAATTGATGATTTTGTTAGGCAGGGAAAAGTTCGCTATGGGGGGGTAAGCGAGTGGCCTGCAGAACGAATTTCCGAAGCTATGGCCGTTGAAAGCGTGTTAGGAACCCATCGGTTGCGTGCGAGTCAACCCGTATACAATATGTTGAATCGCTATATCGAACACGCCGTATTGCCATTATGCGAACATAACGGGATAGGACTTGTGGTGTTTTCGCCGTTAGCTCAAGGTCTTCTAACGGGAAAATATCGGAAGGGTCAGACGTTGCCATCTGGGTCGAGGGCTACGACGAATGAAATCAGCCAGTTTATTACCCGTTATCTCACAGATGACAATCTGGAAAAGGTGGAACGGTTGCTCATCGTAGCTCGCGACTTAGGGATCACCTTAAGCCAATTAGCCTTGGCTTGGGTTCTCCGGGAACCCAGCGTATCGAGTGCCCTCATTGGGGCGTCCAAACCCGAACAGGTCGTGGAAAATGTCAAAGCGGTAGATGTAACGTTAACACCAGACATAATTCAGCGTATCGATGAGATTTTGCGATAATTCCTAAGGGGATTTCTTTTAAATACATATTGATTGATGACAATGAGCCGCCTGGCAAGCGCGGCTCATTGTCATACAACCGATGCCTGCTGCTTATGCATGTACGAGGGGGAATCGATGTGAGAAGGTCGCAATGGCTGCAAGCACTCCGGCCAGGTATTGGGATCCCGGCAAATTATGATCTAATTTGGGCGATGGAATCTATCGCTACAGGGCGTTTATTTGTGGCGACTGTCATCGGTTCGCTGGCAGTGTTAATATTGGGTCGCGTTACCCAGAGCAGTGTAACCGGTTACGCTTATGGGGCATTATTGTTTACGGTCGTGAGTTGGCCTTACGTGCCACGATTAATAAAGACTGTACGGTGGACGGATATGACCATTGTGCAGTCCGTGCTCGTGTTGGTCGCGAGCCTCACATTGGGTGATGCAGCTCAAAGAATTCTAGGATTCAATCCGCAGGCTTCAGGTATGAAGCAGATGAATTGGATGACAGCACGGCACTTACTCTGGCAATTTCCGTTGGTCTTACCCGTTGAAAATCTCCTCCTTGTCGGAGCCATGGCATGGCTATGGAAATTCCTTAGACCCAATAGATCTGTGACGCGCATAGCTGTCTCGGTTTTGAGCGCGGCATTATTCGGCCTGTGGCATGTTCCGTTCTGGGGCATATGGACGATGTGGACCATAGGCATGAGTGTTCTTCCCTGGGTTATTTATATGATTATGACCGGCGACATCATAGCTCCGCTTATAGCCCATATCTTGATGGATACGATTGCTGTGATTTTGAGCTTTGGTCCGCACGACAGCTTAATTGTTCGGCTATTTTGGCCCTTGTTGGGTACGAGTCTGATCCTCTTAGGACTGGGTTATGCGGTATACCAAGACTGGTGTAGCACTCGGCGTAAGACGATTTAGCCCGTAACCACCGACTGTGGGGCGACGAATAACCCCACCAGATGGTCATTGTAGCTAGGAATTTTCATTGCCCGTTAAAGTAAAAGTAAAGTAAAACGAAAGTTGCGGTGCAACGATATCCTGAAAACCCCCTGGCGGGCGGTATCTCAATCCAAATATTGCGGAGGCGAACATCAACCAATGAGGTCGTTTGCCCCTTTCACCGGGGCGCTTCTCTTGAGAATATTTTAAATGTAGTCTAAATCGCATAACAGACAATAAGTGTTGACATTGTATAATATTACGACAGTTATCTATAAGAGATAAGGAGTGGGCCTACGTGGTCAGTGACGAGGATTTTCTGCGCAAGGCGGTTTTGGCAATGTTATTAATCGCGGTACAAGAGAACGTGTCATCACTTTGGGACCACGCGGGAATGGATAAGGTGATCCGGGAATTGAAACCGCGGGCCTTAAATTCTTATGAGCCGTGTCGGTCCTTATATGGACACTAAGGAGTACAGCGATGGGATCACAAATTGAGGCATTGCATCAGGCTTTCTTAACCAAACATCAAGACCCGGTAGCATGGCTTGAACAATTAGCAGACAAGATTCTGTCGGTGCAGCGGGCGACCAATGCGTTTATTAATTTGGATATATCCAGAGCCAGGCGCACTGCCGAAGCATCCTGGCGACGCTATCGCAATGGAACAGCGAGAAGTACACTTGACGGCATTTTGGTGGGTCTGAAAGATTTATTCGAAACCGCCAATATGCCGACAACAGCCGGATCCAAGATTCTTCAGGATCATCGACCTAGCCATGACGCTCTTGTTGTTCAGCAGCTACGGCAGTGGGGTGCTAATCTTGACTTAGGAAAACTTAATTTGCATGAGTTTGCTTTTGGCCCAACTAGTGCTAGTTCGTACTTCGGCCCGGTACGCAATCCCATAGATTCCAGAAAAATGGCGGGGGGTTCCAGCGGCGGATCGGCCGTAGCCGTGGCGACCGGTTTGATGCCGTTGGCCCTCGGTACCGATACGGGTGGATCAGTGCGGATTCCCGCCGCTCTGTGTGGGGTGATTGGATTGAAGCCGACCTATGACCGCATTAGCCGGAATGGTGTGATTCCTCTATCTTGGACTTTAGATCACGTGGGGCCCTTATCCCGAAATTTGGAAGATATTGCGGTGTTCTATGACCTGTTATTCCCTCAAGAACATGTTCGGGAGCAAATGTCGGCTGAATATGGCACTTTGAATGTCCTTATCCCCCAAGGCCCAGAGGGAGAGGCCTTAGACACCGACCTGCAAGATCGCTTTGAGCGGGCAGTTGATGCCTTCACGCGGTTGCCGGGAATTTACCTCCATCATGCCCCTTTACCAGAATTGGAGCGCATACGGGCGGCGCAAATGGTCATTATCGGCGCGGAAGCCGCTAACTACCACTGGCAATGGCTGCAGGAACGACCGCTAGAATACCAGCCGGATGTACGTGAGCGTCTGATAGCCCGGTCGACCTACCTTGCTGTCCAGTATATTGAAGGGTTGCGTGCCCGCCAAGAATTAATGGATTTATACCGGGGCGTGTTGGGCACGTACGACGTTATTGTCTTACCCACTGTTCCCATCTACCCCCCGGATATTGATGCCACAATAGTGCCGGGCTATGACGGCCAAATGACCGATGTTCGGAATGTCCTGCTGTCGATGACCTCGCCTTTCAATTTGTTGGGATTACCCGCCTTAAGTGTTCCGGTGGGCAAGAATAATGAGGGATTTAGCGTATCGGCTCAAATCGTCGGCAACTACGGTCAGGAAGGGCGCTTGTTGCAGGCGGCAAAAATTTGGCAAGAAGCTCTGTTTGCATAGTTCGGTGCCGCGATCCTCTTGCTTCAGGCATGAGTCAACGCCTTTGGTCACAAATACGCGGATTGTTATCGACGGGAAGAGATGCCCAGGTTTTAAAGACAGGAATTATTGTGGCGGGGGCGTCCTGGTACATGGCTCAATGTTTTTTTGCTACGCCACGCCTCTACTCCGCACCCTTAGCAGCGATTTTGTCGTGGCAGGTGAGGGTTGCAGATTCTATTGCTGGGATTCAACGTGTTGCCGGAGTTGGGGCGGGGATCGCCATGGCCAGTGTTGCTGGGCAGTTCTTTCGCCTGTCGGCCTTGTCGTTTATGGGGCGGTATTAGTGTCCAGCGGTTTGAGAATGGGGCCGCAGGGCATTTCTTAATCTGCGATTACGGCGTTATTGGTCATGACGGTCGGGCCTTTGGTACCGGGGTATGCGTGGCTGCGTGTCATCGATACTGTGATTGGGGCTGGGGGTAGCGATTGTGGCCAATGCCGTCATTTGGCCTCCCGATTCCACTAAATCCGCCGAACAAGCCATTATCGTGCTGGACCAGGCAGGTGCCAATGCTCGTTTGGCCGTTCGTCAGGATTTGATGAATTAAGCTCTGATGCTGCCAACCGGCATTTCAGCCGTGCCCGTGACGTTGATCAGTCTTGGGACGTGGTCCACGATTGCCATTCGGAGGACGGAACGGAGTCTTAAGTGGAATGTTTTGATGTTCAAACGGCGCCAGCGATTAAAAACGTTAGGCGATGCCTCCGACGTTTTAGAACATGCGCTGTCTCCAGTCCGCGGAATGCCCGCAGTTTATTTGTGACCGTTGAGCGAGATACCCATATAACTCTTATTTGGCCTTGCCGGAATCCATGGCCAGACCATTAGCCGACCACTTGACCCTTATGGATACGGCGCATCGTTGTGGGCGTTCACCCGGATGCCGCCTTTCAGCTAGAGAAAAAACCAAACAGGCGTCACAATTGCAACGCCTGTTGATTGAAGATATTCGTCACGCCCAGGGAGACTGGATTGACTTGGCAGCCGTGTTGGCCGATATCGAAAAAATGACCGAAGACTTGCTGGTCTCCTCACGCTTATTGGTTCCGTTGGTTTTCCGGGCTCTTCAGTGTTGGGATTTGGCAAATCGGTCCTGGCTTTCTTTAAGGACGCGTTCGCCTTCTTCATGATTGTGCCATCCGCCGACATGCGATTCTTTGCCGCCTTCCAGGTCTTTGTAGGTGGCAAAGAAATGCGCGATTTCCTTGAGTGTGTGCTCCGGTACGTCTTCAATGGTGGAAACATGGTCCATGCGGGGATCATCTGCCGCGACCGCTAAGATTTTGTTGTCGATTCCGGCTTCATCCCGCATTTCCAGAAGTCCCACGATTCGGGCCCGAACAATACATCCTGGAAAGGTGCTCTGTGACATCAACACCATTACGTCAATGGGATCGCCGTCTTCGCCTAAGGTGCTCTCTACGAAACCATATTCAGTGGGGTAATGAAACGGGGAATATAATACGCGATCCAGACGAACACGGCCGGTCTCGTGATCCACTTCATATTTATTTTGGCTTCCACGGGGAATTTCTACCACAACATCGACAACCACCCTGTCGCCCTCCTTCTTTGATCGTTGTTCAGGATTATGTACTACGACATACCACTGTCTCAGACCAGGGTTGACTGAACAGCGTCTTTGTCCATTGTGAGAGAACGGATACGAAAAATCAATGCACAAACCGGCAAGAGGAGAAGACATTGGAATTAATCAGTCATCGGAGCTTTGCGTTTGACGGCAGGGTTCGTTAAGATGAGGCGGGAGGGAACAGTGTGCAGCGACGATGGGCCAACATTACATTAGGGATTGCACTAGTCTTATTCTTAATCGCTCTGGCATTTCACCATCAATTTTGGGCTCCCTACCTGGAGTCGATGGCACTGGCAGGATTAGCTGGGGGCGTCGCGGATTGGTATGCCGTAACCGCGCTCTTTCGACATCCCCTGGGGATTAAGTGGCTGCCTCATACTTCCATCATTTCGGCCAATCGCGACCGAATTGTGGAGGCGATTTCCACTCTTGTTGAAACTGAGCTTCTTTCGGTGTCCTTTATCGAGGCAAATATTGAGAAACTGCAGATCGGGCGAAAACTCGTCGAGTTTTTGGATAAGCCCATGAGCCCTATCTTGCAACAACAAATTACTGATACCCTCAACCAATTGTTGAATTTTATCCCGGAGGACCGTTTAGCTTCCCATCTGGAGGAGTTTACGACTACAAAGGTTCAGGAATTACACGTCTCGGAATATATTGTCCGTTTGATAAAGTGGCTC
>JAKADI010000010.1:0-5433 GCA_021820675.1 Bacillota bacterium
ACGGCAATGGCTGCCTCCCCATTCCGGGTCAAAGCTCGGAGTGGGGAGGAATTTCCTGTTTTTTTTCTTCAGGTCCAATTCACTTACACCGTATTGCGGAAACTCGCGCGCATTGTCGGAGCTGATTTCGTCCGCACCGCATCGATCACTCCAACGGCGTACGACGGAACCTTTCCAGTTGATTGCCGTCTGAGACATATTCCGGGACTGTTTGCGGGACTGATTGCCCTTCCCTTATATGGCATGGTGAAGATGGAGGGTATGAAACTCCTGACTACGTGACATTGACTGTGTGGAAAGGTAGGATGTACATGGTTCCGAAAACGTTGGGCGTTCTTGCAGGGGTTATGGCCGCCATAACGATTGGCGGTAGTGCGCTGGCGGCACAAGCCATAACGATTAGCCCGGCCAACAATGGTCAGGAAACCATTCAAGGTATTGGAAAGCCTTTTACAATACCGGCAACCAATACCATTGCTCCTGGCAGCTATAATATTGGGGATGGCTCTAATGCCGCAAGTGCGAAAGGAAGTGGGTCTCAAACGACAGATCCAGGGGGCACAGGGGCTTTAACCGCGCAGCAAGAAGGAACCTTAACGATTTCATATGATCAGAACCTGAACGGATACGAGGCGGTATGGAAGTGGTCGGGCCTTAAAGCGAATCAGCAAGTGATGCTAATCGGGGATAAAGGCACGTCAATAACGACCCAGACGCCAGAAACCCTCCTCTTTGGCACAGCGAGTCCCCAAGGGGGATCAGCGACCATTTTCATTCCCAAGGAAGATTATAAGGCAACCAGTACGACACCGGAAACCTTTGAAATGTTAGCATTGTTTGGATCTACGCCCACGGGCCAGCTTCCCGAGGTTCCCTACGCGGCAGCCTTGCCGTTGACGGCGCTATTAGGCCCCTTCCTGTTTAGGCGTCTGCGAAGAATCTAAGAATCCCGAAGGTGTTGCAATACATGGATGCGGGAATTTAACCCTTCCGCATCCATGTGTCTGTCTCCGAACCTTGGAGGGGATGAAGGGATGAACTATTTTTAACGGCATTTTCCAATTTGACAGGCCGTATGTACAGTCTGTCGTTCTTTGCCCGCATTACCTGATCAAGTTCTAGGGTTGGCTCAAAAGGCCGCTCACGGTATTTGTACCCCTCGTATCACGTTTATCTTAGGTGTCTTCGGTTTTTTAACCGTAAGCGGATAGCCGTGTGAAGCACAACTGTCGGGGATAAATTTCTTTCATTCTTCATGCGGATCCATGCTATGAATCACCTGTATGATAGCACGGTGGGTGGGAACATTCACCTGATATTGATGGGCCATCTTAATGAGATATCCATTGATGGCATCGATCTCGGTGGGTCTGTGGCGCTCGACATCCTGCAACATTGAGGACTTATTGGATTGTGTCGCCTGGCATAGCTCAATAAGACGCGAGGGTAAATCGTCCCCGACAGAGATACCTAACGCTTGCGATACCGTTTGCGCCTCATTAAGTAGTGGTTGAGATGTCAACCACAGGGGAATTTTCAGCAATTCACCATTGGTAACATTGGCCAAAGCGGTCAAAGGATTGATAATGCTGTTGAGAATGAGTTTAATCCACCGTTCTCTTCTAATCATTGCCGGTGAAAGAACTGTCCAGTTCCGAATGTTCAGTGTCTGCAACTGTTGTTGCCAAAATGGCCAGAGAGGATGAGGAATGGTCGGAACGAAACATTGGCCTTTTGCACTTACACGGGCTGCCGGCCATGTTGTTTGCTTATCCCAATAACCCGTGACGGCATCGGTGGTGATCCCTACCATCAGTTGTTCTGGGGTAAGGGGGGGGATTAAAGCTTCTTCTTGTCCCATGCCATTCATCAGCGAAATGACCAGTAGATCAGGCGAAGCCTGTTGTAAAAATGTCCTGACAATCGGCATGGCCGGCCATTTCACCGCCAAGATGACGACGTCAAATAAGGATGGGGTGGCCTCGGACCAAGAAATAACACGGGGATTCACCGTGTACTCCATGCCGTCTTGAACAAGAAGAAACGGCCCACTATACCGTCCCACCATGATGGGATGCAATGGACTAAATAAGTAGGCATAGTAGCGGGCCATAGCTCCTGTTCCCAAAATGCCCAATCTGATCATTGACTAGACCCGGGCTCCGACGATTGATATTCCTGCAAGAAGTGGTTCCAGGCGTTATCGGTGATGTGATAAGTTTCAGAGTTGTGGGGAAACGAGTGGTCCATGACAGCTTGGCGATAGTCTTGCAAACCTTGAATCATGATGTTTCGAATGTCGGCAAATGGCCGTGCGAATTTTGGCACATGGGGACTTAACCCCAAACAATCATGGAACACCAAGACTTGTCCATCCACATGGGGCCCGGCGCCAATACCGATGGTGGGAGTGTCGATATGATCGGTGACAAAGCGGGCTACTCGATCGGGAATCCCCTCCAAGACAATCGCTGTGACCCCATGAGCACTTAATTCCTCAGCATCGCGAATGAGACGGGCAATACTTTCAGAAGTCTTAGCCTGGACTTTGTATCCCCCCATGACGTGAACACTTTGAGGGGTAAGTCCTAAATGGCCGATTACCGGAACTTTTTCTTTAATCAGGGCATCGACAACGGGAATCACGTCGTGCCCGCCTTCCAGTTTTACGCCGTTGGCAAGGGATTCTTGCATGATCCGCCTGGCGTTGGTCAGCGCCGTCGGCACATCAGGATAGGTTAAAAACGGAAAGTCGACAATCATCATGGTATGGGGAGCTCCCCGGCGAACCATTGTGGCGTGATGAATCATATCACTAAGTGTAACGGGGATTGTGGAATCATAGCCCATAGTGGTCATGCCTAGGGAGTCGCCCACAAGAATGACGTCAATCCCAGCCTCTTCCGAAACCTGGGCTTGGATCACGTCGTAAGCCGTCATCCACACTAAAGGCCGTTGTCCTTTCAACGCGCGTATCTCAGGTGCAGTGAGCATAAAAACCCTCCATCTATCATTATCAAATCGAGTCTTATATAAGACTTCAACTTTGTATTTATAACTTTATATCGTGGGTATCTGACAATTGCTTAGATTGATTTCATTATAGTCGTTCTCCGCGAATTCGCGATAGAATGAACGTGAAGTCGACCTGTAAAGGGGAAATCCATGTGAATTGGGATTTAACACACGATGAGCAATTGATTCAACAGACTGTCCGGGAATTTGCTGATGAAAGGGTACGGCCGGGAGCCGACAGACGAGACGAAACGGGTGAATTTCCTTGGGACATTATGCAAGAAATGGGAAAAATGGGCTTTTACGGCTTGCCGTTTTCTGAAGAGTGGGGCGGTTCTGGCGGCAATACCCTCAGTTATGCCTTAGCCGTGGAAGAGATTGGGCGAGTAGATGCCTCATTGGGATTGGGTTTTGCGGCACATGTCTCCTTGGGATGTTCACCGGTTGCGCAGTTTGGTACCACGCAGCACAAAGAGCGCTATCTGGTCCCGGCGATCCAAGGAGAATTTTTAGCCGCTTTTGGATTGACCGAACCCGAAGCCGGGTCGGATGCAGGCGGCACCAAGACATTTGCCCTGAAAGACGGCAATGTTTATCATATTTCTGGTACCAAGATTTTCATCACGAACGCCAAACACTCCGGCTACATTGTGGCAACAGCACGGATTAACCGGCAGCAACGAGAAATATCAGCTTTTATCATTCCCCAAGGCGTTCCGGGACTTCGAATTACGGCCAATTATAAGAAAATGGGTATGCGATCGAGTGAGACCTGTGAAGTTTATATGGATAAAGTTGAAATTCCTGAGGAGAACGTTTTAGGGAAGACTGGTAAAGGATTTCATCAATTTCTCGATATCTTGGATGGAGGGCGGATTAGTATTGGGGCACTGAGTGTCGGGGTTGCCCAAGGTTGTTTGGATGCTTCATTGTCATACAGCCGTCAGCGCAAACAATTTGGAAAGACGCTGGATCATTTTCAGGCGATCCAGTTTAAATTAGCCGATATGGCGATGGAGGTTGAACTGGCACGCATGATGGTACTTAAGGCGGCGTGGTTGAAAGACCAACACCGCCCTTATGCTAAAGAGGCGGCCATGGCGAAGTTATTTGCATCGGAAACGGCTATGCGGGCAGCGTTGCAAGCGGTGCAAATTCATGGAGGAGCGGGGTATATGCATGACTTCCCGGTAGAGCGCTTTATGCGGGATGCGAAACTCCTGGAAATTGGAGAAGGCACATCCGAAATTCAGCGGGTTGTTATTGCCCGTCAATTGGGGATCAACAATTAATGCCCATGCGATTGCCTTTCTGGACGACAACCGATCCCAGATGGGTTGGCCAATTAAGTAAACAGAGGCTCTCGTATTGGGGACGAAAAAAGCATTATCCCTTTTTACCTTTGTGCTGGGCTGATATAGTTGCCGGCTGGCTTAGCGGCTGTACATTTTCTATCGAACGACCAGGTCAGTGCATGCCTTCTCTGCCGTTGGCTTTGACGGTAAACGATATTCCGGAGAGTTTTCCGGCGCCTTGGGCCTTCACGTCACCAGCCTTTGGCCGTCAATGGCTTTTCTCGCACCAGGCGGTTTATGCTGCTTTGGAAGCTTTTAGGGCGTGGGGAATCGGCGAGGTGGTTGGAGGTCCTTTTTGGATTCGCTGGATGGGAATTTTGACTCCAAGAAATCCTCAAAATAACCGGGTGTTTGTTTTCCGTTCTTCGCCTTTACCGGGTTTTTGGGCGTATCAGAACGAAGAGCAAATTTTGTTGTGGCATCCTTACGTTCTGGGACCAGTGGGCTTATGGGAGAAAGGCGGGATAACACCGTCTTTAGGATTGGCCATAAGGCAGGACGATCAAAAGCACAGGTATTGGCGCGGTGAAGCGGTCACGGACGGTATCTGGGCTTCTGATGGATTTCACCCGGTGGTAGCGCGCGACGGGTGGGTATGGGACCAATACATGAAAGATAAAGGAGACTTGGGTTTATGACAAGTGTAGTGGCGACTTTGGCCGGTACGGTATTCAAAGTTTTGGTGAAGCCGGGTGATGTGATTTCGCCGGGGCAGGAAGTCGTGCGTTTGGAATCCATGAAAATGGAGATCCCCATTGAAGCAGAGTCGGGAGGCGTCGTGACAGAAGTTGTCGTGCACGAAGGCGACTTCGTGAACGAAAGCGATCCGCTCATTATACTAGGAGAATAGCATAGACGGGATATGAGGATAGACACCGGCGGGGTTTTGAGGGCCGGTGTCAGTCATTGACCAGACTTTGAAAGTCGGTTACTCAATGATGTTTTAATTTTTTCCTTTTTTGAATGTTTGATTTAGTTTTTATATGATATTTTATCATTATCCAATTTCCACTGTATTCCCCCCCCCTTTTTTTTTGTTGTGCCTTCTTCTCCCCCCCCCCCC
>JAKADI010000010.1:5443-12378 GCA_021820675.1 Bacillota bacterium
TCGGTTACTCAATGATGTTTTAATTTTTTGCGAAAGGCGGAAGATGATGTGACAGCGGATGAATTGGCACAAGCGCGAAAAAAGGCGATGGCGGGAGGGTCTGAAAAATATCATGAACGGCTTAGCGTTTCACATAAATTATCGGTCCGAAAACGCCTCGATCTGTTGCTTGATTCGGGCTATGTCGAAGACGGGCTATTTGCCAATGCCCTCGCTGACGATGACTTAGCCGCCGATGGGGTGGTGACGGCAACAGGGACTATCGATGGTCGTACTGTTGTCGTTATGGCCAACGATCCGACCGTTAAAGCGGGATCATGGGGGGCCCGCACGGTGGAGAAGATTTTGCGCATTCAAGAAAAAGCCCTCGACATGAATTGTCCTATTTTTTATTTAGTGGATTCGGCGGGAGCCAGGATTACCGATCAAGTCGAAATGTTTCCGGGAAGAAGGGGAGCCGGGCACATTTTCTACAACCAAGTCAAACTGTCTGGCCGAGTTCCTCAAATCTGTTTGCTCTTTGGCCCTTCTGCGGCCGGAGGTGCCTATATTCCTGCCTTCACCGATGTCGTCATTATGGTGGATAAGAATGCGTCGATGTATTTAGGGTCGCCACGCATGGCGGAGATGGTCATTGGTGAAAAGGTCAGTTTAGAGGAAATGGGTGGTGCACGTATGCACTGCACAGTGAGTGGCAATGGTGACTTGTTGGCCGCTAATGAAGAAGAAGCGATCCGCTGGGGAAAACAATATTTATCCTATTTCCCTAACCACTATACGCAAAAACCACCGGCGAGTTTGCCAAAAGATCCCGCCTTCGTCCAGTGGGAGAACATCATACCAGCTAATCAAAACATGCCCTTTGACATGCAACGGGTTATTTTGGGGTTGGTTGATGAAGGCAGTTGGTTTCCGATAAAACCGCTGTTTGCTCCGGAGATTCTGGTGGGATTCGCCAGGCTTGATGGCGAGGCAGTGGCTATTGTGGCTAATCAGTCCAAGGTTAAAGGCGGGGTGTTGTTTGTTGACTCGGCGGATAAAGCGGCACGGTTTATTAATCTCGCCGATGCTTTTAATATTCCGCTGTTATTTTTGGCAGATGTTCCGGGATTTATGATTGGCACGAAAGTGGAGCGTCAAGGTATTATTCGCCATGGCGCCAAGTTGATCGCGGCGGTCTCCGAGGCTACTGTTCCGAAGATTAGTGTAATTATCCGAAAAGCCTATGGGGCCGGCTTGTATGCTATGGCGGGTCCGGCCTTTGGGGCCGATGCGGTATTGGCTCTTCCGACGGCCCAAATTGCCGTGATGGGACCAGAAGCCGCCGTAAATGCTGTGTACTACAACAAGATTCAAGAACTTGAGGGAGAAGAGCGGCAGGCGTTTATTCAAGAACGTCAAACCTCTTATAGGCAGGACATTGATATCGTGCGTTTGGCATCGGAGTTAATTGTGGATGATGTTGTGGAACCCTATCGCCTTCGAGATGAGTTAACGCGGCGATTTCATTTATATGCGCACAAATCCCGGGAATTTAGCGTTCGTCGGCATCCGGTGAATCCGGTCTGAGTCAGCCAGTCGGCTAATACTTTACAATCTTTTCGTGGAGAGGAGACGGTGAGTGCAAATGGGATGGCAATGGCAAGAGCCTTCGTTTGTATGGTTTCGGGATGTATCTCCTAGAGATGGGCTCCAAGCGGAAAAGATGATTTTAGAGACTAAAGATAAAGTTCAACTAATTAATCAATTGACCCAAGCAGGGGTGCCGCGTATTGAAGTGACCTCGTTTGTCAGTCCCCAGTGGTTACCACAAATGGCTGATGCCGAAGAAGTCATGGCGGCTATTGACCGTAAACCGGGTGTTGTTTATTCCGTATTGGTGCCGAATCCTAAAGGCGCTGAACGGGCTGTCGCAACGAAACCCGATGAAATGACAGTGTTTGTGTCGGCCAGTGAAACTCATAATCAAAAAAATGTGCATCGTTCAATTACTGAATCCCTACAGGGATTTCGTGATATTGGGGCTATGGTGCGTGTCCATGGAATTAAGGTGTCGGCGGTCATTGTTACAGCATTCGGATGCCCTTACGAAGGTGTTGTCTCGTTGTCGTCGGTGTTGGATTTGGCACAACGCTTGCAAGAGTTGGGGATTGATGAAATCACCTTAGGGGATACCGTGGGAGTGGCTAATCCTAAACAAGTTGCCAACATGGTGGGAGCGTTCCGGGAGAAATTGCCGCAAGTAGAAATGGCTTTGCACTTTCATGATACCCGGGGTACGGCATTGGCGAATTTATTGGCCGCCGTGGGGAGTGGGGCGTCCAAATTCGAAACGGCCCTCGGGGGAATTGGAGGATCTCCTTTTTCACCGGGGGCGGGAGGGAACTTATCGACTGAAGATAGCGTCTATTGCCTTATGGAAATGGGGATTGCAACGGGTATTGATTTGAAACTGCTACTGTACGCGACACAGTTTTTAGTAGAGAAATTAGGACATGACGTGCCATCTAGAGTGTTTCATGCTGGCGGGAAAATGATTCCCGTCAACGCCCGACACTAATACTAGGCAAAAATTGATGACAAAGAAAGGCTGATGCCGAGATGAATATTCAGATCGAGCATAAAGCGATTAGTCGCGTAATGTTGAATCGCCCTGAAGTGCGCAATGCATTGAATCAAGAAACAATTCGGGAGTTGATTGAGGCGTTTCGGGACTTAGAGCGTGATCCACTTGTCCACGTTATTATTCTTAGCTCTGAAGGGGGAAAAGCCTTTTGTGCGGGGGCTGATCTCAACGAAGTGGCCAACTTAAAAACTATGGAAACCGTGCGCAATTATTTTTCGTTGATGGGAAGGTTAATCGAAACGATTCATGGATTATCCATTCCCGTGATTGCCGCGACTTTTGGCTACACCTTGGCAGGGGGAATGGGATTAGCCGCGGCTTGCGATTTTGTCGTTGCGGCCGAAGATGGATATTTTGGATTACCCGAAGTGAAGATCGGGTTGTTCCCTATGGTCGTGATGGCTCCTATATCCCGCCTCATTGGGCCTAGGAGAACATTGGAGCTGGCGTTGACTGGACGATTGGTGAGAGCGCAGGAAATGGATCGGTGGGGTTTTTGTAACGCTGTTGTACCGGTCGAAAATGTTCAGAGCCAAGCTATGGAACTGGCCGAGACGATTAGTCTGGGGAGTCCTGTGATTACTCGAATGGGGAAAGAGGCTTGGAGGCAGGCTCACGATTTAGAATATCATAAAGCGATAGAGTATCTTCAAAATATGGTTTCTCTTATTGCCATGTCAGACGATTCGCATGAGGGTGTTAGAGCCTTTCAAGAAAAACGATCTCCCCTTTGGCCATCTACCCACTCATCCACTTGAACATTCGCGCCCTTCTTCGGCGCGAAAGCGCCAAGAGAGGGTTAAGCGGGTGAGCCCGCAGGGCGAGACGAACAAAACGTTTGTTCTGTAATCAAAATATAGGGCTGGCGCGGTCCGAATCGACCCATGGGGAGATCTGGCATAAGACGTAAGAGGTCCAACGGCGCAGCGATCGCAGAACCAGGAACTTCTGAGGGCGACCTCAGAAACCCTGACCGCAACCCGTCAGGATTCGGTGGAGGGAGAGTCCATCCAATAGGGTATTCCCTGGCCTGGGACGTTAACCAAAAGTTTCCAGGCTATTTTGGTTGATAAAGCATGAGGGGGTGGGTATAATAAACTCCAGATAACGAACAAATGTTTCTTTGCTATATCAACCACCCCGACTTCAAGGGGCAGAGCACACGACACCCCGGCAACGGGAATGGCGACGTGCGAGGAACGGAAGCGATCGATGGGAAAGCCGGATAACCAGAACTGGTATGGTTCGAAGTTCCTGTAACAACCGGTACTCCGTATCCAAGCCGCCTGACGTGGTAGCTACCAACGCATGCGACTTAACCCCGGTGGCTTTCCTAAGGGATATCTCATACAACAGAAATCCGTGCGGGGTTCCAAACGGGGACCTGGTGGAAGCGGTAGTCACTATCGACACGTATGAAGGGCAGGTGGCCGTCAGAGCCATCGGGAGTTTCACCACAACTGGGCTCATTCAAAGGAACTCCTATCGTTTTTGCACCCGTATTCAGCGGGGTGCCTATGGATATTTACTGACAAAAATGCCGTTGGATAAAGGAGAAGCGGGAATGAAGCCGACAAAGTCCGCGCCCCTCGCTGGTATGAAGGCCGAGGTTTCTCGCGCAAACGGAATGATTATTCACTGGTCTTTAGGGAATATTGCACGGTCTGGCTGTATTCTTCAAGAACCCTATGTCGTCGTGAAAAACCGCATCGTGTTTGACACCGATAGCCAAGGATGGGACCTGGGGATTCAATCCGGCATGATGGTTGAAGAAATCAAATGGCAATATCCTCAAGCAAGGTGGATCCCTTGGCGTCTGGAAGATTACCAGGCGGTCTATAATCAACTGTTGACATGGTTAACGCAATACACGCAATCGTACCACTTGGAAGATGTGCGGGAAGGGTATTGGCAGCAGTCCGCCATGCACTGTGATGAATGGCGCCAATTAGTGAAGGAATTTGTCCCGAAATGGGCTGGCCGGATGCGAATGGGGGTATCTGTGCATCCTCTGCTTTCTCGGTGGATTTCCCAATATGGAGATCGGTATCCCCAATGGGTAGAAAAATGGCAAGAAAACCAACAAATCGCTTATGTTCTTCAGGAGCAAAATACCAACAGAATATGGAAAGAGTTACCTTTAACGTGGATTTCCTATCTTTCCGGCCGAACTCTACAGGAATGGAACAAACGCGGATGGAATAAAATTGGAGATATTCCTTACTCCGACCAGATTGTGCAAGACCAGAAGATGCGATTCCCCTGGAGGTTGCATAGATCATATCAACCCATCCGTATGGAAATGGGGTTTGAGGAACCTCTGCAATATGGATTTCCTGAATTAATCCGTCACCTGGCGACAGAAATTGGGAATCAGTTACAGATAAATCATCAGGGCAGCCGATATTTGCGTGTGGTGGGACAAAGTAATCGGCAAACCGTTATGCGTGAGCGCACATGGTCTTTACCGACGCGAAGTGTTCAGCAGGTAGTGCTGCGTTTTTTGTCATTGGGATCGACGATTCCTTTAATCCCTCTTGAGCGAGTGATTTTAGAAGCTCACCAGCCGGAAACACTTAACCCGGAGCAAATGATGTGGTGGAATTCTGGATCGGCCACACATGCAGACATTATATCCAGCTTATCCGCTGTTTCCCGTCGCGATCAATTATTGCAACACTGGGATCCCTGGCGCCGTCTTGTGCCTTCAGAGAACTCCCCAGAGTATAAGCAGTCTTTCTTTGGTCAGTTACCTTAATCACTTTTTTGTGTAAGGCATCAAAAATCTACTTCAAAGGATTAAGTCAATGAGTGAAACATATTCTGGATTGAGCGTTCGGCCCCTGCCTTTTATCAAAGTCGAATTAAGAGGCCGGGTGCCTTACCGGTTCAGGTGGCACGGCACATTGCATAACATTATTCGCATCATTGACTATTGGCGTGATGTTTCAGAATGGTGGCGAGGTGAACCTGAACTTTGGTTTTGGCGAGTGCTAACAGACAACCAAGGTGTCTACGAACTGGTTTGTGATCCGCAAAGTAACCAATGGTGGATTTACCATGTTTATGATTAGAAAGGACGGTATGATATCGTATGGGAAAGGTGATTATCTTCCCGCTAACCTCATATTCCATGCCTATTCGTATTGGACGGCATATTTTCCGTGTTCGAAAAAATTCTCCTTTGGGCTATCTTTTGGATCTTTATTTCTATACCTTACCGTTGACGAGGCGGCGGCCCGGTATTTTTCGGCAATAAGGACATAGGATTTAGACGGTATCATGACGTTAACCCAAAAAGGAGCGCATCTGCATGTCCATTCCGCCTTTTCGTTTCTGGAAGGGGCTTCTTTACCGGCGGATTTAATTAGACAGGCTGCTTCAGCAAACATCGAAACGGTAGCATTGACGGATACGCATAGAGTATCGGGGATTGTGACGTTTTTACATGAAGCCAACCGGTTCGGTATCCGAGCTGTTGCGGGTGCGGAAGTGGATTTGGAAGATTTAGGCCGTCTTGTGTTATTAGCTCCGGGGACCAAAGGATATATCTCGTTAGTCTCTTTGTTGTCTGAGGCGCATTTGCAATCACCTCGCCTTAAGCCTCGTGTGAGTTGGGACATTTTAGAACGCTGGGGGCCAGACCTGGTGGCGCTGACTGGAGATCGCCTAGGAGTTTTAGGCCATGCCTGGTTTCAACAACAAAAGGGTATGATGTCTGCGGTTTTGGATCGATTCGCGCGAATTTTTGATGCCGGTAATATATTTATTGAAATGGCTGCCAATTATCTGCCTGGTGACGGCGCTTTTTTTCATGCACTAACGGATTTGTCCTTATGGAAAAAGATCCCGACAATAGCGACAACTGCTGCTCATTATGCCACGAAACAAGATTTTGGTGCGTTCGATTTACTGACCTGCATACGTCTCGGTCAAAAAATTGAAGAGATTGATCCAGCAAGACATCTTAATGCAGAAAACTATATCAAACCGTGGTCGGCGATTGAAACAGCATTAAGCCGTTGGCCCGACGCGTTGCACAATGCCTTGCAATTAGCCGAACGACTAGAGCCGCCCAATATTTTAAATCAGCGTTATACTCCGCGTTTTACCCTTCCCCCTAATATAAGCGCGTCCGAATATCTCAAGGTGTTAGTGCAAAAAGGTGCGAAATGGCGCTACTCCGATCGTTGGAGGAAAGTCTGGCCACGGATCCAACATGAACTGAAAGTCATTGAAGATTCCGGTTTTACCGAGTACTTCCTTGTTGTCTGGGACATCACCCGATTTGCTCGGAGAGAGCGGATTC